>JAEDFL010000070.1 GCA_016292785.1 Clostridiaceae bacterium
TTTCCGATATCAAACCAGAATTCAACTCCGCCTTCGGCATTGTCAACTCCACATTCCTGAAAATGGGCGTCCTGTATGCCTTTAACAATAGAAAGTCCGAGACCGAAGTGACCGTCGTTTCTGATTCTTGCCGAATCGTGACGGTAAAAGCTGAACCAAAGCTTCTCCAGCACATCATCGGCTATATTGTCGCCGGAGTTAAACACAAATATACGGTAAGAAAGTCCCATATCCTCATATCTGATACGAATGATTTTGGGATCTCCGCCGATATAGGATATTGCATTTGAAAGCAGATTGTTCAGAACAAACGGGATTTTTTTCAAATCCGCCTTGCCGTAAATCTCATCGGTAACACGGTTTTCAACCTTGATATTGTGCTTTTCAAAAACGATGGAGTGGGAGGCGAGATCTTCCTTAATAAAGTTCTTGATAGAGAAATCCTCAATATTCAGAGAATCAGAGCTTTGCTGAATGTTGGAAAGCGTCATCATATCAACAACGAGATTGTTCATTCTTTCACACTCGTCAATGATGATATCGCAGTATTCGTCAATGGTTTCCTTGTCGTCAAGGCTGTATTTCGCACCCTCGGCATAACCTTGAATAATGGATATCGGGGTTTTCAGCTCATGCGAGGTGCCGGAAATAAATTCCTCACGGTACTTCTTTTCAAGCTCCTTTTCGTGGAGCTGTTCAAGAAGAAATTCCGACCTTTCGGCAAGCTTTTCTTTAGTAATCATCCATGACGCATACATCGAATTGATGCTTTCAATAGAGGAGTCAACGTCGGTCTGCACGGACTTTCCGCTGTTCGGAATTTTGAGCGTGGGATCGTCCTCGACCGCCATTCTCTGAGTATATTCGGTTATTTTTCTGATCGGACTTGTAATCTGAGTAACGTAGAAATAAATAACTATACTGACAACAATAAAAATCATAAGAATGATAATACTCATTGTTATGCTGACCGTTCTTGCCTGCTGTTCAATGGTGGAATACTGAACTGCCGCAACGATCTGATATGCTCCGCTTATTCCGGGGGCGGCGAGAACATAAAATTCATATGAGTTTTCTCTGTTGGTGAGCTTGCCTACCGCACTGCCGTCAGCATAATTGCGGTCAACCTTAAATTCTCCGTCGGCAAATCCGACGAACGAGGAAGAGCTGTTTGTCTTTTTCTCGTTGCTGTTCATATTAAGATATTGATCGCATGAATATTTGTTATAAACCGATTTTGTGTATACGCCGTCCGGATCACCGGGATTTTTACCGTAAACTTCAATGAATACAGATAGCTCAGTCTCAATATCCTCAACATATTGTATAACATCCTCGTTCTGAGAAACGTCAATATACTTTGTACGATCGACAGCGTCACGGAGGTTGGAAAGTGTTATACCTGTTATAATGTTAGTATAAAACGAGGTCGAGGAAAGCAGAATTACGCAAAGGCTTATCAGGAAGATCAGCAAAAACTGCAGAAATACCCTCGACCGCATATCTCTGAAAAAAGATCTGTATTTTGTCATTCGGCGTCGGTTCAAATCAGTTCACCTCAATTTTGTATCCGATACCGTAAATTGTTTTGAGATGATTTGCTCCCCATGAGCCGAGCTTACCGCGCAAACGGGCAACATGAGAATCAACGTTTCGTGTGTCTCCGACATAGTCGTAGCCCCAGATATCGTCAAGAAGCTGTTCTCTTGTATAGACTCTGCCTCTGCTTGAGATGAGCTTTTCAAGAATGTTGTACTCCTTGAGAGTCAGCTCGACAGGGTTTCCGTCGATCGTAACCTGATGAGCGTCGTTGTTGATAATCAGACCGTCAAGAGAAATGATATCCTTGTCCGTTCTGACCTTACCTGTTGACGAACGCTTGAGAAGAACGTCGATTCTTTTCATAAGGATAGCAAGGCTGAACGGCTTTGTGACATAATCGTCTGCACCTGCCTCAAAGCCCATGATCTGATCGTATTCTGCGCTCCTCGCAGTAAGAAGAATAATCGGGACGGAGGAGGTCTTGCGGATCTGACGGCAAAGCTCCCAGCCGTCTACCTCGGGAATCATAATGTCCAGAATATAAAGATCGACTTTTTCGTCAGAATTGAAGATTTCAAGAACCTCTCGACCGGTGCTTGCCTCAACGGGCGTATGACCGGAACGTCTGAGGAAATCGCATACAAGTCTGCGAAGCTTGCTTTCATCGTCGGCAATGAGTATTTTTGCCATAGTAACCACTCCTGTAAAAATGCTATTTATCTGTCTTTCGATTTTTGCGAAAGAGCTTTGATTGATTTATCCACGGACTCCTTGTAGCGATTCTGCATTTCAAGAGTCCATTCATCAACGGTTTCCCGTGATTTTTTTATATCCTTAACAATAACGTTGTTTGCTCCGCAGAGCAGAGCCTTGCACATATCCGAGTTGCTTTCAATTCCGTCAACGATGAAAAGTATGCCGTAATCGTTGAGCGTTTCAACAACCTCATTGGATATCTGAGAATAGTCTGTCACCAGTCCCGAAGCACCGGCTTTTTCGAGCGCTTCCGGCATAGAAAAGCTTCCCTTTTTAATGCTTTCAAGCTCCTCTGCGGTAAAGGTGTAATCTATCAGAAAGGGGAGAATTGTATCGTCCGTTCCGATAAGCTCATATCTGTCGGAATCAATTCCTGTCAGGAATACCCGGTTTACAACATTGTATTCAACCGCCAGACTGTTCAGCTTTGCAATATCGGAAAGCTGTACGATATTCAGGTAAACGCAAGCGGAATTGAACTTTTCCTCATTCATTGCGGAAAAGAGTGCTTCAACACGTTCTGCACTGTCAACTTCTGAATAGCTGTCCGTCATTACGGGCGTTCCGTCTTTTTTGAAACAGAGGTCAACGATGACCGCATTTGCTCCGAGTCGAACGCTCTCCTTGAAGCCGGCTACGGAGTTTTCTACTCCGTCAACCTCGCTGCAATGGGCAATCAGGGAAATGTTGTCAACATTTCCGAGGTCTTCACGCATGTATACGGAGACGGAATTGCGTCGGACAATCGGAATAATAATTGCCGCCGCAACAATTACGGCAATCAGAACAGCGGAAAATGAAATTAAACCTTTCTTCTCAGGCTTCAAGCATACTCCTCCTGTATATCTCATCAACACATTTGTTAAGCTCGTCCATATGTTCCTCGATGTCTTTCACAAGCTTGAACTGAGTGTGGGCACGGACAAGGTTGTGTTCAGGATAATCTGTTTTGAAATAAGTGTCTCCGTTGAGATAGTCGGTGAGAAATCTTACTCCGCATTCAAGAGCCATCAGCTTTGCGGAGAAAGCAAGGTTTCTGACCTCCTCCTCGTTGAGAGCCTGTCCCGCTTCTGAGAGGAAGCCTTCGGTATATTTTTTGAAAAGGTCGATACTGAGCCTGTAATTGTTCAGATCTTTTTCGTTTTCGTCGGAGGTGACTGCACCCGAGCGTATGCTGTCACCGAAGTCATAAAGCGACAGACCGGGCATTATTGTGTCAAGATCGATTACACAAATCGCCTCGTTCGTGATGCTGTCAAAAAGAAGATTGTTAATCTTTGTGTCATTATGAGTGACTCTCATCGGAATTTTACCCTCAGCCGCAAGGTCAACAAGCTTAGACGCGTCCTTTTCACGTTCAAAGGCAAATTCAAGTTCTTCTTTTATATTTTCAAGCCTTCCGGAAATGTTTTCCGAAACAGCGGTTTTTAATGCTTCGTATCTCGACGGAGTGTCGTGAAAATGGGGGATAGTCTCAAAAAGGGTTGTCGCAGGGAAGTCCGAAAGCATTCTCTGAAACTTGCCGAAAGCCTTGCCCGAACGAAAAGCCTTGACTTCCGAGTCGATTTTGTCGCAGGTATAGCACTTGCCGATGTATGTATAGCTGCGCCAATAGTTTCCGTCCTTATCGAGGTAATAAGGCGAATTGTCCTTTGTGTAAAGAAAAGTAAGGGTTTCTCTCTGTGCGTTTCCGCCGGAAAGATTGATTTTGTTGCGGAGAAAGCCCGTTACATTCATTATGTTGGACATAAGCTCGTCCGGTTTTTTGAATACGTTGACATTGATTTTTTGCAGGACATATTTAAAGCTCTGATTGCCGTCCGAAAAGGACAGCACAAAGGTTGAGTTTATCAGTCCGGTATCTGTATATTCAATATCGGTAATTTCGCCCTCAAACGGAAAAGCGTCAATGATTGTTTTTAATGAATCGGAATCTATCTCGCGCATAAAAAAACTCCCGGAGAAAATATATTATATTATTATAATTATTATATACAATAATGTCGATTTAGTCAATAATTTTATATATTAAAACAGCGGTTGCTTTTTTATATAGAGTATGTTATAATGGTAAAAAATTTACGGAGGTTCAGGAGAAGAGATGGAAAACAAAGGAAAATCATTAAGGATCATTTCGATCATCTGCGTTCTTACGCTCATTGTTCTGACTATATTGCCCGGATGTAATTTTATCGGACAGACAAAGAAAAATGACGGTGCGGTTGCACCGGTAGTTGACGATATGGGAAATCAGCTTTGCTGTCCCATCTGCCAGTCTACCGATATCAAGGACGACGGCAACGGTACATATACCTGCAACGCTTGCGGAAACCAGTGGAAGTACGATCAGGCGGCAAATCAGGTTGACATCGTTGACGACAGCGGCAACACTATTCAGACGATGGATGTAAATGCCGGCTATGTTTCCGGGGGCAGCAGCGGCGGATCAAGCTCGGGCAGCTTTAATTATGGCGGAAGCAGCGGCTCAAGCAGCAGCGGCGGTAACGGCACAGGCGGCTCAACCGGCGGCAGCAGCTCAGGTGGATCGAATGGCGGCTCCAATATCGTTACAACAACAAAGAAGTCTATTGACTATAAGAAATTGGCACAGGATATCAAAGCGAGCATGAAAAACTTTTCTGAAGCGATTGATATTTATTATGATCCTGTAACAGGAGATATTACGACACAAAATCCTGAAGGTAAAGATAGAGGTTTTTTTGGATTTAAGTATAATACGAAAGATCAAGTTTTTATTACGGCTGAGGACGCATGGCAGAGAAACTTCGGCTTCGAGGAGACCTACGACAACTTCGCCGGAGCAGGCGCTATTTCCTACGATACAATCCGCGTCAAGTTTAACTATCAGGGCGACGAATGGATGATTCAGTTCTGGAAAGGTCAGTACGGTCTTGTTCTCATCGGTGCCGAGGTCGGTCTTTACAACCGTAAGGAAAACGCAACCGCAAGCTCTTATTATGACTGTGTAACCGACGAGGAGAAGCTCAACATGAGCATGAAGGTTTACAGGCAGAATGCCGACAATCAGAACAAGTACGATCTTCTCTTTAAGAGATCACCGACAAAGACATGGTGGCTAACGGGCTTTACTCCCGGAACGCTCAGCGCAGGTAGCTACGTTGTTTCCGAGGACGCTACAAAGAAGCTCATGGTTCAGACTACAATCAATTTTGATACACCCGAGCATGCTCAGGCTTTTATCGGCGGACTTGAGAACACAACAACGATTCTTCACAATTCTCCCAAGAGAAACCGATCTGTTAAGTTCACACAGGTTTCTGCGGCAGAGTTTGAGACATCAACAAAGACATCAAAATATGCTCTTGACGAGAACGGAAAGACCGTATATGTTTCATGGAGATAAAGAGGCGATATAAATGAAAAA
>JAEDFL010000026.1 GCA_016292785.1 Clostridiaceae bacterium
ACCTCAAAGAAATTCTGCATAATGTAGTCCGACCATTTTTCGGGCAGATAATTTTCTTTCTTGTCCGTCATTCCAATGAGAATTTCCTGGAAGAATAGCATCACAAGACAAACAAGAGCAACAATCACAATGAGGATGGTCGGCAGAATTGTCCTGTGCGTCATAAAGGTAATGACGGCGCAGACAAGAACGGAATACAGAAGCATTCCGACAATTCCGTTTGTGCCGAATATCGCTTCGCCCGGCTTTTTGTTTTTGAATGAACAGAAAACATTCAGTCCCATGGAAACAAGAACGAGGGCAATGCCTATGCCGATCGCAAGCAGAAGCACGGTGTTTATGGAATCCATAACCGAAAGCGGCTTTCCGCTGAGACCTACCGCATGGTATAACGGATCAAGAAGCTCCTCATAGCCGAATACGGAACCGACCATTAGACCGAAGAAAGCCGAGCTCATTCCGCAGGGAACGAGGATTTTGGCAAGCTTCGCTCCTTTGAGTCTGTAAACCAGATATCCTCCGATTGCAAGCACAAGTCCCTGACCGAGGTCGGCAAACATTATGCCGAAAAGAAGCGAATAGGTTATCGCCACAAAGGGGGTGATGTCAACTCCGTCATAGGAGGGCAGTCCGTACATTTCAACGAACATTTCAAACGGACGGAACGGTTTTTTGTTCCTGAGCTTGACGGGAGGATTGCTCCGCTTTTCCTGTTCGGGATCGGCGTCCTCAAAGGTCACTCCGTCAATTTTTTCAATGTTTTTCTTGAAGCGTTTATAGCTTGATTTAGGTACCCAGCCGACATAGATGAAATAGTCGGAGTCGGAGTCCTTGGCGGCGTAGCGTCTGAGGTCAAAGGCAAGATTGGCGACTTCAAGATAGGCGTGAACCTGCTCGCAGTGTTCGGAATTTTCCGACCAGAAATCGGATATCTCTTTATCAACCTCGTTAAGCTCCGTGGTGAGCTTTGCCTTTTCCTCATTTAGCTTTGCAAGTATCTCACCGGGTGTTCCCTTTGAGAAGGGAACCCTGATTCTGTCAAAATAGATTGAGGCAAAAATCCTGTCCACCTCGTCAATTTCCGTTCTCGGTGCGGCGTAAATTCCCCAGTGGCTTTTCTCGTCAACGGAAGCCTCAAGGAAAACAAAAAGGTTGTTGCGCTCATAAGCCTTGAGCTTAGGGTAGCAGTCCTTGGGAATATGACCGAAGCGCACCTTCAGAAATTCACAGGAGAGAAGCTCCTCAATCGGAATGTCAATGCCGACAAAGTGGCTGAACTGTTCGGCGGACGCTTCGATCTCATCGAGCTTTTGGGAAAGCTCCGTTCTCCTTGCCAAAGCGTCCGAAAGCTTTGCCCTGAGAGCGTCGATGAAATCAATTTCATCGGAATTGATTTTGACCTCGTCACCCGTAAAGGTATCTTTCAGAGTAACGCCGGCGATAGACGCAATTTCTTCAATCTTCTGGATAGAAGACGAATATGGGTTTTCTTCATTCAGAGGGACAAATCCGAGCGAATCGGAAATAAAATCCATAGCGTTTTCGGGATGGAAATCGCCGCTGATACAGCAGGATGTGATAAACTCGTCAAGATGCTCTATCAGACCGTAGGTCCTGACGAGCTTCATTTTTTCTATTGCCAAAACACAGCCTCCTAACTTTCTGTTCCGATAAGAACGGAACTTGCTTTTTCAGCCGGAATATTGTATTTGATAGCCTCAACGATGTGGATGATGTTTCGCACCTCGTTTTCGGCAAGGAAAAGATAACACAGCATAACAGCCGTCGGGTTGGTATAGTACCTGAAGCCCTTGAGCTGGCGGTTGACCATCATATTCCTGGTTGCGTTCTCAATGTATTTGAAATCAACCTTGGAAAAATCCTTTTTATAGTACGAATCGGAAATAATATCAATGATATCCGTTGCTTTTTTTGCCCCGGAGATTGCCTGCAAATTTTTTTCGGTCAGGTTTGTGCAGTCCGGGACGGCGAAATCACGCACGAAAATTTTGTTCGGAGAGTCAAGACTGAGCAGTCTGTATGCGCTTGTCAGTGTATACATATCAAGTCGGTATTTGACCAGCTCATAAATCTCGTTTTTCTTTCTCCGATCCTTAGAGTGTTTAATTGATTTTATCAGGAACGAAAACCTGTATTTATTCAAAGCGTTTTCGATCAGTACGAATACTCCGTCCTCGGCATAATTTTCACGGAAGCCTTTCAGTATTTTTTGATATTCCGTGTGATCAAGAGCCTTCAGCAGGTCGGAATAGCTCCTGACCTTTGCCAGCTCGTAGAGATCAATCTCCGTCCTGCTGTTGAAAAACGGGGGCAGGGAGGAGAGATACCTTTCAGGCTTGCCGATTATCAAAAGCCGAATCATTATCATAATCTGTCTTATATCGTTCTGCACCACAAAGTAGCGGTAGAAGTTTTCGCCTGCCGAAAGCTGATATTCACAGAGCTTTTCACTCTTTTTGAGCAGGCTCATTTTAAGTATCTCCTCAATCTGAGCCGAGTCGATATTTGTCGGCAGAGCGTCAAAGTCGGAGCTGAAATAGGTTCTCGTTTTCAGATAGCCGACAAGCTCGCCGAGAGATCGGCAATTCAGCATATCGTTGTAATTCTCTTTGGTAATCCGCTTGCCGTACATTGCGTGAGCCTTGGCAAGAACGGCATTGTCAGCGTATGAAACCGACATTTTCACTCACCTCCATATGCGCAAAACAATCGGCTGTACCGATTGTCCGTCAGTTTTTGATAACGTTGTCAACTATTGCTGCAATCCATTTTTCAGCGTTTTTGTTGTAAAGAGAGTCCATTTCTTCAAGGATGTGACTGTTCCGCTCATTGACCTTTTCAAGATAAATTTCACCCTCGAAGCGTTGCTTCTGACTTTTTTTCAGAGCAAAATCAAGAGCCTTTTGGTTTTCTTCCTTGACTATTTCGTCTTTCTTTTCGCTGAGCTCTGCGATGCGTTTGTCACGGTATGCCTCGGCCTCCTGAACACGGGCGCACGCCTGCTTGTCCATATCGAGTATCATACGAAGCATCTCTTTCATTTTTTCACCCCATTATCACATCAAAGCTTTTCACACATTATAGCACTTTGTTATAAAAATGCAATAGTAAATTTGTACAATATGACTTGTTTTTTTAGGTGGAAAAAGGCATAATATTCATTGAAAAAAGTGTCGGAATACTGTAAAATAATTATAATTCGCAAAGGAGGCGGTCAAGTTGAAGCTGAGCTACATCGTTCCGGTTTACAATGTTGAAAAATATCTTAGGCAATGCGTCGAGTCCATTCTTGCACAGAGCTTTGACGGTTATGAAATTATACTTGTTGATGACGCTTCACCTGACGGCTGTCCGGCTATCTGCGACGAATATGCCGAAAAATATCCTGACATTATCAGGGTTATTCATCAGCAGAACAAAGGTCTTGCAGGGGCGAGAAATTCCGGCTTTGTTCAGGCAAGCGGAGATTATGTATATTTTGTTGACAGCGACGATTATTTTGCCGAGGACGGAATATCGGAGATTTACGAAAAGGCTGTCAGGCTCAACGCCGATATCCTGCAAAACTCTTATTTGATTTACAGGGAATATAACGGAACGGGCGGAATATTCAGATCGCCGCTCGGGACGGATGAGGTTTATTCTAATGAGCAGATGAAAAAGAAGGTCTGCGTTTCCACTACCGAGAGATCGGCGATATTTGTCTGGCGCAACCTCTACAAACGCAGTTTTCTTGAAAAGCACGGTATTCTGTTTGATGAAAATCTCAGAATGATTGAGGATTCGCCGTTCAACACCCTTGCGTTTCTCAAGGCGGAACGGTTTGTCACCGCCGACAAGTCGATATATTGTTACAGAATAAGAGATGACAGCCTGCAAAGGAAAAAATATGTCAGAGACTATGACCTTGTAATGAACTACCAATGGAAGCTGAAGCTGAAATATTTCAGCGAAAATTCGGACAACTCTCAGCTCTTTTACACCGACATTGCCGAGTTTACGCTGAAAACCAATCTGCCGATACTTCTTTCAAATGTGTATAAAAACGATATTGACGGCAAGTATGCCCTGCTGAAAAGAATCGGAAATTCGGAGATGATACGAAAATCCTTTGCCGACTACGATATCGGAAAGTATAAATCAAAGTCGCTTGACTGGTGGGCGACATGGCTTATAATGAAAAGATTGTATTTGCCGGCGCATTTTCTTTGTAAATTATTATACAAATAAAAAGTTACCGTATTTCCGAAAAAAGGAGATACGGTTTTTCTTTTTGTGAACTGCGATTGTGACAAAAAATTCGTTTTCCCGGATTTATAATAAAGCCGAGGTGGTGAGGATGACCGTCTATGCCGATGTGCTGATAGTGGTAAACCTGTTTGTTAATTATGCCTTGCTTCTTTGTTCGTCGATGATAGTGAAAAACAGAATATCCAACCTGAGACTGCTTTTGGGTGCGCTGATAGGAAGTCTGTACGGACTGGTGATATTTTTACCTGAAATTCCACGGTATTTTGAATTGCCGATGAGAATTGCCGTGAGCGCACTGATAGCTTTTGCGGCGTTCGGATATCGTAATCTGCGGCGGTTTCTGCGGTGCTTCTTTACTTTTCTTGCTGTGACCTTTGCTTTCGGCGGCATAATGCTTGTGCTGTGGGTAACGGTTGCTCCTGTGGGAATGATATACAGCAACGGAACGGTTTATTTTGACATTGATCTGTCCGTATTGGCGGTTTCAACGGTTGTCTGCTTCACCCTGGTCAGTCTGATCTCACGGCTGACGGCACGCAGAGCACCGTCAAACTCCGTATATAATCTCACCGTGGAAAACGGCGGAAAGGTGATTTCGGGAGTTGCCCTATGCGATACGGGCAATTCGCTTGTCGAAAGCTTCAGCGGTTATCCCGTTGTGATAGGGGAGTATGACACGCTGATCGGTATATTGCCGCAGAGCGTTGTCGATTATTACGAAAATCCCGCCTCGCACTCGGGTGCGGAGAATTTCCGGCTTATAGTCTGCAATACGGTTTCCGATGTCGGAGTTCTGCCGTCCTTCCGCCCCGAAAGGGTTGAATTTTCCTCGTTGAACGGGAGAATAGCAACCGATGAGGTCTATATGGCCGTGACGAAAAACCGAATCGGCGCAGGCGAATTTGATTTTATTTTTAATCCAAAAATTTTTGACGGAGAGAACAGCAATGAAAATATCAGAGATAATAAAAAAACTCCTGCGTTGGCTCAGGCAGGAGAACATAATTCATTACATAAACGGCCCCGAAACTCTGCCGCCTCCGCTTTCAAAGCAGGAGGAGCAGGAGGTTCTGGACGAGATTGCAAAGGGAAACGACAGCGTTCGGGAAAAGCTGATAGTCCACAATCTGAGACTTGTGGTTTACATAGCTAAAAAGTTTGAAAATTCGGGAGTGGGGATAGAGGATCTTGTTTCGATAGGAACTATCGGACTTATCAAGGCGGTCAACACCTTTTGCCCCGAAAAAAATATCAAGCTTGCAACCTACGCTTCACGCTGTATTGAAAACGAGATACTTATGCACCTCAGAAAAACAGGCTCACAGCGAAATGAAATATCTATCGACGAGCCGCTCAACGTTGATTGGGACGGGAACGAGCTTCTGCTTTCCGACATACTCGGCAGTGATCCCGACCTTGTCAACCGTGACATCGAGCTTGAGGACGAGAAAAATCTCCTGCTCAGGACAATAGACTCAATGGGAGACAGGGAAAGGACGATAATGTCGATGCGCTTCGGTCTGAGGGGACAGCGTGAGCATACGCAAAAGGAGGTTGCGGATATTCTCGGAATATCTCAGAGCTATATTTCAAGGCTTGAAAAGAAAATAATTGCCAAACTGAAAAAGGAGATAGAGGAGGAAACCTTTGTTTAAAGCTTCATAAATTTGAAACTGCCGTGATAGCACAGGTCGAGAAGCTCGGAGGGCAGATGGCTGTTTTCACGGAAAGCGGAATACAATTCTCTTTCGGAGCAGACGGAGCCGATACATCGGGGAATATTTACCGCAGCCTGCACCTTTCTGATTCGCTCAATGAGTCGGTCAACGGAAAACGAAATATCCTCATCGGGACGGTAAAGCCCTGCCTGACGGGCAAGCTCGCCGAAGCTGTCACAGCGGGAGTAATCGGCGATCTCCGCAATACAGATTGCCGCCGAGGTCTGCTTTGAAACGCCGAGCTGACCGAAAAATGAGGTCACGCCGTCAAGCACGGAGGAGCCGAGCGACACGGTGTTTCTGTGGGCAAGCACGGCGCAGTACATTGCATACTGTAATTTTTGCAGAGCTTTAAAATTACCCCGATAAGCTCCGACAAGGTTATTGAGAATTTCCGCCGCACTTGAAAGAGCGAGGGAATCAATGACGTCGTTTTCACTGCTTATTACGGAATCCAACGCATAGGCGAAGCACGACATTGCGTCGTATGCGACCGTGCCGGAGTCAACATACATTACAAGCCTCGGCTCGATAATGACCTCTTTCGGCGATTTGCGGTAGGTTTTGTAATCCGCTTCCTCAAAATCGGTCATGGCGCAGGACGAGAAAAAAGGAACGGCGGCAAAGCCCACTCCGCTCTGATAGGATATCATCATTGCCGTGTCTATCAGTCTTGCGCTCCCTGCCGCAACGATCCTGTCAACCTCATTTTCGGAAATGTATTTTATTGTATCGCTGTAAAGTCCGCAAAAATCATTGTTAAAAATCTTCTCCGTTTTCGGAGTTTTTGTATCGAACAACTCCTGTATTTTTTCAATAAATTCCCGTTCCTTTTCGGAGGTTTTGTCGGAAATAATCAACACGCTTTCAAAATCGCTCTGAGCATATCTTTGAATTGAATCATCTCCGAAAAGTATCCTTTCGGGAAGAAAAATCTCATACATTACGGTACAACTCCTTTTGAGTTATTATTATCTCAAAGGAGTGTTTTATTCTGTAATTTATGATTATAAAAACTTTTTTTGCCAACAATCATTATTGAGGTGACTGACAGAATGAAATATAAAACTCAGTTTTCAAGAATAACCGACACATTCATCGGCGTTACGGCGGTGATACTGGCGGCGGTACTTGTTGTTTCGGGTATGGCTGTAACAAAGATCAATACGGAATATATGGAAACGGGAATAAAAACGGCAAAGATAGTTGCCGAAAGAGAGAACGAGGAAATATTCTTTTCTCTTAACGGAAGAAAGTTTTCGCCTGCTCAGAGTATGGATGAAAAGCTGAAAACAGCGGCACTCCTGTTGCCCGCTCCGCTGAACGCCGTAATTTATCTCGGCGAGGAAATAAGAGAAATGATTAAAACAAAATAATATCTTGAGGGAGAACGGAAGGTAATCTGTTCTCCTTGATTTTTATCCGATTGAAAAAATTCTTCTGTCGTGATATAATGAAAAAAATACAGCCGAGGGGTGAGTGACGTGAGCCGTCTGAATAAGATTCAAAAGAAGAATATTATAGTCGGCGTTGTTGTCGCTCTGTTCGTGATCTTTGCGGCGGTGTCAAGGAAAATTTGCTCTGATCCGGAGATCGACCGGGTGTTAAGTCTTATAAGAGGTATTATATACATAAGCATTATGGCGGCATGGGGCGTGACGGTGCATCTGAGAATAGTGCAGAAACAGGTCAGACAGTATCTCGGTGCAATTTCTCTTCTTATAATTCTCTGGCTAACGATCAGAACCGTAAAATACGAGTTTGTTGAGGATATTACCGCCGTCCGTTATCTTTGGTACGGTTATTATTTTTCGATGCTGTTTATTCCTTTGTTCGCTGTGTTCGTATCATTGTCACTCGGAAAGTCGGAGAACTACCGAATCCCGAAATGGACAAGGGTGTTTTATATTCCTGCGTTTCTGATTTTCTTAATGGTTTTCACCAACGACCTGCATCAGTGCGTTTTTGTCTTTACGGGCGGCGGAGAATGGTCTGATCTCTCATACGAATATTCATTCGGAATATATATCGCCGTTGCGTGGCAGGTGCTGTGCGCCGCTTCGGCAATCGTGATAATGATAATCAAATGTCGTGTTCCTCAGAGCAAAAAGTTTTTCGGACTTCCGCTTGTTTTGCTTGCCGCGGCGACAGTCTATACCGCACTGTACGCTATAAAGGTGCCGTGGATAATTTATATTGCAGGCGACTTTACCGTGTCGCTGTGCCTGTTTACGGTTGGTATTTTTGAGTGTTGTATTCAATGCCGATTGATCCAGTCAAACACAGGCTATGACTCCCTGTTCTCAATCACCACGATAGGCGCTCATATAACGGATGAAAAATTAAATATAAAAAATTCCTCTAAAACCGCAGTTGAACTGACAGGTGAGGTTATGGCTCAGGCTGTGAACGGAAGCGTTATGCTGGACGGAAAAACCTTGCTAAAAAGTCACAAGATACATAAAGGCTATGTGTTCTGGCAGGAGGACGTTTCGGAGCTTGCCGATATCACAAAGAAGCTGGAGCAAACTCAGGAGGAGCTTCGTGACACAGGTGACGTCCTCAAGGCGGAAAGCGAGCAGAAAGCGCACTGGCTTCGGATTGTTGAAGAAAACCGTCTTTATGATATGATTGAGAATCAGACCGCTCCGCAGATTGCCCGATTGAAGGGTATATTGGAAAAGCTCAAAAAAACCGACGAATTTGCCGAAGCTCAAAAGCTTCTGGCGGAGATCGTTGTTATCGGAACGTATATTAAACGCAGGAGCAATCTGATTTTTGTAGCCGGACAGAAAGATTCGGTAGCCGCAGAAGAGCTATTGCTCTGTATCAATGAAACGGCGTCAAATCTAAAGCTTTACGGCATTGAATGTAATGTGTCGTATCGGATAAGCGGACAGCTTTCTCCGAGTGCGGCGAATTTGATCTATGATTTTTTTGAGGCGGTTATAGAAAAAAGCCTGAACTGCCTGACGGATATTCTGCTGTATGCCGAGGAGGACGGAACGGCTGTAAACGTCAACATCAGCGCAGCCTGTGACTGTGACCTGACAGAGCTTGAAGACCGCTTCACATCATTTACGGCGGAGCGTGATGAGGACGGTATCTGGTGTCTGTCGCTCCTGCTTGAAAAGGACGGTGAGATTATATGATCTCTGTAAAGGACGCTTTTGACAATATGCCGATTGCGGTTTGCTTTTTTGACAAGCACGGAACGGTTCGACTTATTAACCGACGAATGTTAAATGTCAGCATAATGCTTCTGGACAGCGAAATGCAGACCTTGACTGAGCTACACAATGCCCTTGAAGCCCCGCCTAAGCAGATTTCCGTGACGGACGGCGCAGTTCCGCTATATACTTTTCCCGACGGAAAAACACTCAGATTTGAGGAGAAAACCGTGACTGACGCTAACGGAACAAGCTTTATTCAGGTTACGGCGGCGGATGTTACCGAGCTTGCAAAAAGACAGGCTGAGCTGAGAAAAGAGAATGAACAGCTCTCCGAAGCAAACCGACGTGCTCGCCGGCTGTATGAAAATATGGCGGAGATAGTGAGGGAGGAGGAAATCCTCTCTATGAAAATGCGAGTACATGACGACATCGGACACAGTATTTTATCAGCTCGACGAGCCTTGCTTTCCAACGAGGATATTGAAGCGGTGCGAAGCAACGCCGCAGCATGGGAAAAATCAATCGAGCTGCTTCATCACGCCAACAATATGCCTGAACAGCCCGATCCGATGGAGTATGCCGAAAAGCGTGCCGAGGCTCTTGGAGTGAAGCTTATTGTGAACGGAGACCTGCCGAACAATTCCAAGCTGAGATATTTGTTTTCCCTTGCCGTTCGTGAATGTGTTACTAACTGCGTCCGTCACGCAAACGGAAACGAGGTTTATGTCACGGTTTCGGCTGACGGAGACGGCTATACAGCCATTCTGACAAACAACGGCAGAGTGCCCGACGGAAGGATCACCGAGGGCGGAGGACTTTCCGCGCTGAGAAGACGGATTGAAAAAAACAACGGAAAAATGACTGTGCAGAGCTTACCGCGCTTTGCACTCACCGTTTCCCTGAAGGATGATGAAAAATGATAAATGTAATGATAGTCGAGGATCAAAAAATGATCCGAAGCCTTCTGGAAAGCTATATAAACAAAGAGGAGGGCTACCGCATAACCGCCTCGATAGCAGGAGCGAATCAGGCTCCCGAAATCTGTGAAACAGTTCAGATAGATCTTATTCTTATGGATGTGCAGACAGAACACCGTGAAAACGGTCTGACGGCGGCAAAAAAAATCAAGCAGAAAAATCCGTCGATCAAGATAATCGCCGTGACCTCGCTTATAGATTTTGAGGTGCTGAAAAAAGCAAAATCCTGCTCGGTTGACAGCCTTTGGTACAAGGACGCCGACGAGGATACGCTGATGGATATTGTGCGGCGAACGGTTGCAGGCGACCATATCTTCCCCGACGCTCCGCCCGTGGTGGAGATCGGTACCGCCAAAAGCACGGAGTTTACAAAAACCGAGCTGATCGTTCTCAGGCATCTTGTTAAGGGAATGTCGTACAGCCGTATTGCAAAGGCGATGAGCATCGAGGTCACGACCGTCAAATACCATGTGACCAATATGCTCCGCAAAACAAATTTTGAAAACAAGCTTCAGCTCGCCCTTGCGGTCAGCGATAATAAAATGATCGCAGACCTTGCCGATGATGAATGATATAAAAGCGTTCGTATTCAATTACGGACGCTTTTAAACTTTTAATACATATTATTTTTGAAAAACCTATACTTTTGTAGGGGGCAGGAAATCTTAAAAAGAAGTAAAATCAATTTGAGGAAAGTGTTTTCTGCTTTCCCTATATTAAATTAAGTCAGAGAAGGGGAAGGTGATTTGATTGAGAAGAATTGTGCTTGATATGCAATGCAGGATGTTTGCGGATGCGATTTCAAAAGCCCTGACCGACAGCGATCCCGATTTTTCCATCCGCTTCACCGAATCGCCCGACGACACGGCGAATGTTTGCAAATCAAGCCGTGCATACGCTCTGATAATGGAGGTCACGGGGCATAATCCGTGGTCGTTGAAGGAGAGATTGCAGCTCTGCAACGAAGTGAAAAGGAAAAGTCCCGAATGTAAGGTGGTTTTCCTTGTTGACGAAAAAGCGGATACCAATCTTGCCGGAGAGGTCAGGCAGGCAAAGAAAGACGGATTTATAGACAATTTTATCTACGGATCGGTTTCGCCGACATATCTTTCGGCGGTAATTGATACCCTGTAAAACAGGTGTTGAAATGAAAATATTTACGAAAATTATAACAGCGTGCCTGTTGACCGCAAGCGTTGCCCTGACGGTTGGCTGCACATCGGAAAAAGAGCCTGAAACCGTGAGCACAACAACAAGCACAACAGCTTCACAGATTCAGAGGGCAACAACAGCAAAGGAAAGCTCTCTTTCACAGCTTCGCAAAACAATAGAAGCGGAGGACGGAAAGGTCGGATTTGCTTTCATCGGCTATCTCAACGAGGAGTCGGATAAAGAAAAAATACTTGATTTTGTCAAGAAAAGTGCCTGCGGACAGAAGTATGATTTTCTCGGCGAGATTTCTGAGAATAACATGGTTGATGCTGACGGATACGAGGTTTATGCAATAGTTCCGGAAAGTGAAAAGGGAACGGTAACGATATACGAGGCCGAAATGACCGAGGACGGAGAATACAGAGATATCCGGGATCGTACGCTTTATAAGGGCAAACCCGGTGAGCCTGTTATTTTGAAATGCAATATCAGCGAGATTTATTCAAATGTACTGGTTGTATCGGTCGAGAATAACGAGATAACCGAATTCAGACCGAGCCTTTCCATGAGGGACGGTCGCCTTGCCTCGGTTCAGGGCTGTTACGATTTTTCGGTTTATGAGAATTGAAACAAAACGGAAATCAATCTGTAATAAGGATAAATAAAAATCAGAAAAACCCGAAAGGAGCAGTTTTTATGGGATTGATTAGAGCAGCTACGGGCGCTCTCGGCGGAGTTCTTGCGGATCAGTGGAAAGAATTCTTCTACTGCGACGCTCTTCCGAACGATGTGCTGATGAGAAAAGGTCAGAAGCAGATCAGCGGACGCAGTTCAAACACAAAAGGAAATGACAATATCATTTCAAACGGATCGGGAATTGCTGTTGCAGACGGTCAGTGTATGATTATTGTCGAGCAGGGCAGGATCGTCGAGGTCTGCGCCGAGCCGGGTGAGTTCACCTACAACAACTCGACCGAGCCGAGCATCTTCAGCGGTAAATTTGGCGACAGCCTCAAGGATTCATTCAAAACTTTCGGCAAGAGATTTACCTACGGCGGCGACACAGCCAAGGATCAGAGGGTGTATTACTTCAACACCAAGGAGATCCTCGACAATAAATTCGGCACGGCAAATCCGATTATTTTTGAGGTAGTTAATAAGCGCATAAACATGAGCAGAACTGTTCAGGTCAGATGCAACGGCGTGTATACATACATTATCACCGATCCTTTGCTTTTCTACACAAGGCTTTGCGGCAACGTTGCCGACGAGTTCACGAGGGATCAGATAGACGCTCAGCTAAAGACGGAGTTTGTTGACGCTCTTCAGCCTGCTTTCGGCGCTCTTGCAGAGCAGGAGCTGAGACCTGCGCAGATCCCTGCAAAGGCGAAAGAGCTTAAAGCGGCGATGAACGAAGCTCTGAAACAGGACTGGATTGAAAACAGGGGTATTTCGGTCGGTAAAATCGCTCTTAACCCGATCACACTCACCGATACGGATATGAAGAAGATAAACGAGATGGAGGATGCCGCAAGCGTCGGCTCAAATGCGTTTATGCTGGCCGGCAGAATGACGAACGCCACGGCAGATACAATGCAGACAGCCGCAGGAAACTCGGCAGGAGCCATGACAGGCTTCATGGGCATGGGTATGGTCGGCATGGGACAGGCAGGCGGCTTCGGCGCAGCTCAGAATCTCTTTGCCATGGGACAACAGCAGGCGGCTCAACAGCAGGCGGCTCAGCAGCAGCCGACGGTTTTGCAAACGCAGGCTCCTCCTCAGAATACAGCAGATCAGTGGACCTGTCGGTGCGGAGCTACGGCTTCCGGCAAGTTCTGCCCCGAATGCGGAACAAAGAAGCCGGAGCCGGTTCAGGCCAATGCGTGGAAATGCACCTGCGGAGCAACGGTAACAGGCAAATTCTGTCCCGAGTGCGGCTCACCAAAGCCTGCCGAGCAGGAGGGCTGGACTTGCACCTGCGGAGCGGTTAACAAGGGTAAATTCTGCCCGAACTGCGGCGCAAAGAAGCCGGAGGGAGCACCGCTTTACCGCTGTGACAAGTGCGGCTGGCAGCCGGAGGATCCTCACAATCCGCCGAAATTCTGCCCCGAATGCGGTGATGCTTTCGATGATAACGACAAGTCATAAGGGGAGATTGTTTATGAAAAAAATAATTGCAATATGTGCCGCCGCCGTTATGCTTTTCAGCTTTGCAGCTTGCGGAAAGAGTGACAAAAAACCGGTTGACGATGTTACGACAACGACATCGGCTCCCGTGAAGCTTATAAGCAGTGAAAGCGGAAGAATAATGGCGGCAGAGCCTCCGACAGGCTGGAAGCTCGCTCATTCAACTTCAAGCGATCAGCTCGTTTACTACTATTCCGGAGATCAGAATATTCCCGAAGAGGACGCCGACAGGCTCTGGATAAACATTGACGAGTTTAACACTCCCGATCAGATGATCGAGAAGCAGAAAGAAACAATGGATCAGATGCAGAAGACATATACCGTTGAAACGAAAAACATCGACGGAATAGAGTATAAGGCTCTTATCCCCGATTCGGATTTCAGCAGATTTTTCGGAATAAAGGACGGAGTTACCGTCTGCATATCCATAGATAAGGGTATCAATGCGGAAGATCAGGCTGTTAAGACCATTATCAGCAGTGTTAAGGTTTTACCTGAAAATTAAAGGAGGAAAATACAATGGGACTTTTTGACAAGAAATTTTGCGATATCTGCGGTGACAAGGTGAATATGCTCACTCAGCAGAAGCTTTCGGACGGCTTGCTCTGTTCCGACTGTAAGCACAAGTTAGGCTCTTTCACAAGCGGCTGGAAGCAGAGAAGCATTCAGGACGTTAAGGCTCACCTTGAGCAAAGAGAGCAGAACAAGCAGAAATATCAGCAGTTCAACTGCACGGCTACCGCAGGCAGCAGTTATGATTCCATTCAGGTTGATTTCAACAACCGTTGGTTTATCTTTGCTATCAACAACAGAGATTACAAGAGCGGCAATCCGCAGGTGTTTGATTTCTCACAGCTTCAGGATTTCTGGATGGAGCAGGAGTACAGATCTCTCAGCGATTCCGATCACGACGGTATTCCCGACAACATGGATAATTACGACAACAGACAGGGCGGTCATCAGACCACATTTACCAACGTGATGAACAGCATGGGTAACAACAATATGAACACCTCTATGGTAAATGTTCCTCTTGCCGCTCAGCCGTTTATCCGCAACTCAAGCTCATACAGCTCATCAAGCGGTATCCGTGAAATCAGCAATATCAAGGTTTGCTTCAGAGTAACCGATCCCTACATCACCGATACTATCAGCTTTGACACCTCGTCAAGCATTACATCGGGCAACCAGATGGAGCTCATGAACGCATACGAAACAGGCGTGCGCGTTATGCAGCTTTGCCAGCAGATGAAGCAGGGCGGCGCACCGATGAATCAGGGTTACGGTCAGCCTCAGATGGGAGGTTATGCACAGCCTCAGCAGGGTTACGGTCAGCCTCCTATGGGCGGCGCACCGATGAATCAGGGCTACGGTCAGCCTCCGATGGGTGGTTACGCACAGCCTCAGCAGGGTTACGCACAGCCTCAGCAGGGCTACGGTCAGCCTGTTCAGCAGGGTTATGCTCAGCCGATGCAGCAGCCTGTTCAGCAGCCCGTTCAGCAGGCGGCTCAGGGCGGAGCCTGGTTCTGTCCGAACTGCGGTACTCAGAATACATCTGCTTTCTGCACCGGATGCGGCGCACCTAAGGCATAAATATAGAAAATCAGGCAAAGGTTGATCCTCTTTATTTGTGTTATGCCGACGGATTGACCTTTGCTTTGGCAATTTATAAACAGAAAGCGAGTGAAATCTATGTCTGTAATACAGGAGTTCAAATGTCCGTCCTGCGGCGGTGCAATAGAATTTGACAGCAGTATTCAGAAAATGAAATGTCCTTACTGCGACTCCGAGTTTGATATGCAGGCTCTTGCGGACTATGACAATGTTCTCAGCGCAGGACAGACGGACGAAATGGTTTGGGAAACCTCTGCCGGAGCTGAGTGGCAGGACGGAGAGACCGACGGTCTTAAAACCTATGTGTGCAAGTCCTGCGGCGGTGAAATTGTCGGCGACGACACAACTGCGGCAACCTCATGCCCCTACTGCGACAACCCCGTTGTCCTTTCGGGACAGTTTACGGGGAACCTGAAGCCTGATTACGTTATCCCGTTCAAGCTGGATAAAAAGGCGGCGAAAGAAGCGCTGAAGAACCATTACAAGGGCAAGAGACTTCTTCCGAAGGTATTCAAGGAAGCAAATCATATCGACGAGATCAAGGGTGTTTACGTTCCGTTTTGGCTCTTTGACGCCGATGTGAATGCGAACATTACATACAAGGCTACAAGGACAAGAACCTGGAGCGACAGCAAATATGATTATACCGAAACCTCGTATTTTTCGGTTTACCGCGGCGGCACGGTCGGCTTTGAGCGAGTTCCGGTTGACGGATCGTCAAAGATGGCGGACGACCTTATGGAGTCGATAGAGCCGTTTGATTTTTCGGGCGCCGTTGATTTCCAGACGGCGTACCTTTCAGGTTATCTTGCGGATAAATACGACGTCGGTGCAGAGGAGAGCATCGAGCGTGCCAACTCAAGAATTAAAAAAAGCACCGAGGACACATTTGCTTCAACCGTTCAGGGATACACAAGAGTTTGGCCCGAAATGACAAACGTTCAGCTTAACAACGGCATAGCGAAATATGCCCTCTATCCCGTATGGCTGCTTAACACAACGTGGGAGGGCAAGAAGTACACCTTCGCCATGAACGGACAAACAGGAAAGTTTGTCGGTAATCTTCCCCTTGACAAGAGAAAACTGACGTGCTGGTTTGCCGGACTGATGGGAGCCGTCAGCGCGGCTGCGTTCGCATTTTTCTATTTGCTTTGGCTGATGTAGGAGGTGGAGTGAATGAAAAAACGTATTTTTGCTTTGTTGACCGTATTCGTTCTGTGCCTTGTAATGAGCGTGACGGCATTTGCGGTGAATACAGAGGTTCAGTATGTTTCCGACGACTCCGGAATGTATCTGGACACCGATATCCGTGAGAAGCTGAACGGCTATGCGGAGTTTTTCTCCGGCGAGGTAGACGTTGATATTATATTTGTCTACACTCATATCACGGATTTTGAAGAATGTATAAAGTCACTTCCTCTCGGCGAAAGACAGGAAAAGATTATTATGATCGAGGACGAGGAAAGCTGGGATCTCTATACTTACGGCGAGGTCGGGAAAGATTTCGGCGAGGAGGATATTTCCGCCGTCAGAGAAGCATACAATGCGCCCGAGAGGTTTTCCGACAGCGTAGCCTCTTATATCAAGGCAACGGCAAAGCTTGTTGCTCAGAAGAAGGGCAAAACGGTCAGCTTTGCTCAGGGCGAAAACAGCTTCGATTCCTCGGCGACAAAGACAGGTCCTAACAATACCATTATATTGGATAAGCCCGATAGAATGGTCGATATGGCGGACGTTCTCTCCTCATCTGAGGAAGCCGATCTGAGAACAAAGCTGAACGAGCTGAGCGTAAAAGGCGGAATAGATGTTTCCGTTGTGACCGTTTCCGACCTTATGGGCAAAACCCTTGAGGAATATGCCAATGATTTTTACGACTACAACTGGTACGGAATGGGTGCCGGGGTCAACGGAATCATCCTTGTTGTCAGAATAAACGACGGCGGCACTTATTCAAAGGGCAATAGCTGGATATCCACCACGGGAACAGGCGTTACAGCCTTTAACGGCGACGGTATTCAGTTCATCGGCAAGCAGATCACTCCCGAGCTTAAAAAGGAAAAGTATTATGAAGCCTTTACCGAGTTTGTTTCGTGGAGCGACGATTTCGTAACACAGTACAACACTAAGGGCGCTTATACCTCCGATAATATGCCCGAGGGCGATTTCCAGTTCGGAAAGTATATTCTTATTTCTCTCGCTGTCGGCTTGGTTGTTGCTTTTATAGTTACCGCAAGTATGAAAAAGAAGCTGAACACAGTTGCTTTAAAGGCAGAAGCGTCCGATTATATGAAGCCCGGTACGCTGAATGTCACCTCGGCGAACGATGTTTTCCTTTACTCAAATGTTAGCAGAAGAGAGAAGACTAACTCGAATTCTTCGTCAAACTCGTCTTCGTCAAGCTCGTCTTCGTCAAGCTCGTCTTCGGGTATGTCGCACGGCGGCGGAGGATTTTAAAATTCACCTATTCATACGGAGGTATAAGAAATGAGCATTTTTGATAAACTGAAGAATACAGCCGCTTCGGCGGTTGGCTCGGCGGTGCAGTCTGCCGTTCAGTCGGTCGGCAACAAGCGTGAAACCTTTACGTTTGCCGCCCTGCCGGAAAGCCTTGCTGAAATGCAGGCACTTCCCGAAGCGGATCTCGGCGATCCGTATAAGACGGCGGCTTTGACGGTCTGCGCTCTCTGCGTCTATGCCGCAGATAAGGATATCGGCACAGAGATGCTGAATTGGCTCAGAGGTCCCCGCCCGTTGAGCGGAGTGGATATTTCTTTCCTCAACGACAGGTTCATGGGTGGCAAGACCTATATCCCGTTTTCGTATTTTGCAGGCGCAGTTCCCGGAAACGACTACACCCCGTCTCAGCCGTACAAAATCACCGTTGAGAGCAACCATATTTCTGCGGCGGAGCAGGGTTATATGAAGCTTTTCATTCCCTGCGGAGGAGCGGACAGTCCTCGTCCGATCAAGCTGAGAATGAGGGGAGACGGCAAGTGGTTTTTGTGGGAGCAGTATCTTCTTTCAGATATCCGCACTCCGAAATCTGCCGATCCTTGGGCATAAGTTGATAAATAAAATGAGGCTGTCGCTAATAAAGTGCGGCAGTCTTATTCTTTTACGGCTTCCGCAATTAAGAGATATTATGTATTTAAACAGCAAAAACTATACAAACATCGGTCGTCTGTGTGGTTCTATAATAAAAATTTTTGACTTTTTTATGCGATTTATGTATAATATATTATGTAATTTAAAATAGAAAGAAGTAAGTGGATTATGAACTATATCTTAACCGTATTTTCAATTCTTTTGTCGCTGTGTCAGATATTCAGTCCCGTGTGGGCAAAGCTTGTTCACGGCGAGGATTATTATTTTGAAAACTGGTCTGCGGATCAGGCTTACACCGAGGATTACGCTCAGAACATCGAAAAGGATCCCAATAAGGATTTTGTAATTCTCAGCCTGACGGATATTCAGCTTGAAAAGTGGCAGGCGTTTTCCGACGAGGGAAAAAGAACATGGAGAATAATTGACGAGCTTGTGTCTGAAACCGAGCCTGACCTGATTGTTCTTCCCGGTGACAATGCATGGGCAACAAGCACATATCTTGAAACAATTAAGCACATTGACGCTTACGGTATTCCTTGGGCACCGATCATGGGAAATCACGATGGCGCCTGCTGTATCAGCGAATTTTGGTGCGCATACAAATTTTTTCAAGCGGAGAACTGCCTGTTTAAATTTGGACCGAAAGATATGGGCTACGGCAACTATATTATAAACATCACGGAGAACGGCAAAATTATTCACAGCCTTTTCATGATGGATACCCATTCCGATCTCAGAGACGGCGCTAACATAAACGGCGAAAAGGACGGAGGATATGATCATCTTTGGGAAAATCAGATTGAATGGTACAAGTGGGCGGTCAACGGCATTTCCGAGCTTGCAGGAGGAACGGTTGAAAGCACGGTGATTTTCCACATTCCCGTCGTTGAGTACAAGGATGCATGGGCGGCAGCTTATGATGAGGAAAAGGGCGAGTACAGGGAAGAATATAAGGACACCTCGTTCGGAGTTAATCACGAAGCTCCATGTCCGGCACCGCAGAACAACGGATTTTTCACGGTTTGCAAGGAGCTTGGCAGTACAAAGAATATCATCTGCGGTCACGATCATGTAAACTGCTCGTCAATTCTTTATGACGGAATAAGGCTGACTTATTCGCTGAAATGCGGCTCGGGCGGCTACTGGGAAAAGGATATGAGCGGCGGCACGGTTGAAACAATCGGATCGGACGGAACCGCAAGTATTCATCACGTTTACTCAAACGGAGAATAAAAATTAAGAGTTTGCACGTTTTTTCTTAGTGCAAACTCTTTTTTTACTCCTCACAAATCAGGCTGCAAATTATTTCACTGACTTGTGTAAATTTATTCAGATCAATATTTGAATAGTTTATTATGAAGTAATGCTCCTTTGCTCCCTCGTCGGACAAATAAAACTCGGAAAGCGATTGGATTTTTATTCCGCTTTCCTTCATTTTCTCTTTCAGCACCTCATCGGGGATATCCGTCCTGAGCCTTAGAAGAAAATGAAGTCCCGATTTGTTTTCGATTATCTCGCATTTGTCCTTGAGACTGCTGTTTTCAATACAGCTTATCAGCCTTTTCCTCTGCCTTATATAATAGAGTCTCATACGGTTGATGTGCTTTTCAAAATAGCCTCGGTCGATGAATGACGCCAAGGTGTATTGCTCGAAGTTTGAAACGGTGCAGGAATAGAATGAAAGGCGGCTGTAAAATATGTTCGCAAGGTGAACGGGCAGGATCATATAGCTGATTCGGATCGTCGGAGTCAGCGACTTTGAAAAAGTATTCATATAAATTACCTTTTCGCAGGCGTCAATGCTGAAAAGGGTGGGCAGGGGCTTGCCGTTTGCCCTGAATTCGCTGTCGTAATCGTCCTCGATTATGTACCGTCCGGCTTCTTCGTTTGCCCACGCAAGCACCTCGTATCTCCTGTTCGCAGGCATGGTTATTCCTGTCGGGAAGTGGTGGTTAGGACTGATGTGCGCTATGTCCGCACCCGATCTGTGCAGGGAGTCCACGGAAATGCCGCTGTCGTCAATGTCGGCGAAGCCACATTCAATATGGTATTGCTTGTATATCTGAGCGAGCTTTTTGTAGCCGGGATTTTCTATGCAGTATTTTTTATCCTTGCCGAGTATTTGTATCAGCAGACCGTAAAGGTATTCGGTTCCTGCGCCGATAACTATCTGATCGGGATCTACCAACATTCCCCGGAAAGATTTCAGATAGTCGGCAATCGCCACCCTCAGCTCGTAAATTCCTCCCGTGGGCGAAACCTCCATAAGCTCACGGCTTCTTTCGGACATCGTTTCACGCAGAAGCTTTGCCCAGATCGAAAAAGGGAAGTTGTCGGGATTTGTTTTGTTGTTCGACAGGTCAAACCTGAATTTGGCAGGTTTTTCGGGAACTTTTATATCCAGTTTAATGCTTGTCCCGGCAGGAACCCTTGACATCTCGTTGATGTTTGCGACATAATAGCCCTTTTTCGGAACGGTGAAAACATAGCCCTCGCTAATCAACTGGTCATAAGCATTCTGAATCGTAATGGTACTTATCCCGTTGTTTCTTGCAAATGAACGTTTGGACGGAAGCTTTTCGTTGGGGGACAAAATTCCCGATATTATGTCACTTTTTATGTGTTTATACACCTGCTCATACAGGGGTGTGTCCGAATTGTCGAAAACATATGTAAGCATTTTGAGCCTCCGAAACTGACATATGAAAATAATATGTTTTGAGTATTTTTATATAACCATATTTATTATATAATAACTTTCGAAAAAATTCAAGGAGGTTTCAGAAATGAATTCAACTCAGTACGGATTAAATAAAGGTTTGGCTCAGATGCTCAAGGGCGGCGTTATTATGGACGTCACAACCCCCGAACAGGCAAAGATCGCCGAGGAGGCAGGCGCATGCGCTGTTATGGCGCTTGAGAGAATTCCTGCGGATATCAGAGCCGCAGGCGGAGTTTCAAGAATGAGCGATCCCAAGATGATAAAGGGTATTCAGAATGCCGTAAGTATTCCCGTTATGGCAAAGTGCCGTATCGGCCACTTCGTTGAGGCTCAGCTTCTTGAGGCAATCGAAATAGATTACATAGACGAGTCAGAGGTTCTTTCCCCTGCGGACGATGTTTACCACATTGATAAAACTCAGTTTAAAGTACCTTTTGTATGCGGCGCAAGAGATCTCGGCGAGGCTCTCAGAAGAATTAACGAGGGTGCTTCGATGATCCGAACAAAGGGTGAACCCGGCACGGGCGACGTTGTTCAGGCTGTCCGCCATATGAGAAAGATGAACTCAGAGATCAGAAAGATCACCGCAATGCAGAAGGACGAGCTTTACGAGGAGGCAAAACAGCTTCAGGTTCCCTATGAGCTTGTTCAGTATGTCCATGAAAATGGAAAGCTTCCCGTTGTAAACTTTGCGGCAGGCGGAGTCGCAACTCCTGCGGATGCGGCTCTTATGATGCAGCTCGGCGCAGAGGGCGTTTTCGTCGGATCGGGTATCTTCAAGTCGGGCAATCCTGCAAAGAGAGCTTCGGCAATCGTTCAGGCGGTCACCAACTTTACCGACGCAAAGCTTATCGCAGAGCTTTCCGAGGATCTCGGCGAAGCAATGGTAGGTATCAATGAAAATGAAATTGAGCTTATCATGGAAGAAAGAGGTAAGTAATATGAGAATCGGCGTACTTGCCGTGCAGGGAGCGTTTATCGAGCATGAGCATATGCTTGAAAAGCTTGGAGTTGACTGCGTTGAGCTCAGGCAGAAGGAGGATCTTTCAGGCATTGACGGCATTGTGCTCCCCGGCGGAGAAAGCACCGTCCAGGGCAAGCTTCTTCACAAGCTGGATATGTTTGAGCCGATAAGGGATATGATCTCGGACGGACTTCCCGTTCTTGCGACCTGTGCAGGACTTATATTGCTTGCTCAGAAAATCGACAACGATGACACGATCCACCTTGCAACCCTGCCCGTAACTGTCAGGAGAAATGCCTACGGCAGACAGCTTGCGAGCTTCACGACCGATGCTCAGATCAAGGATATCGGAACATATCCGCTCGTCTTTATCCGTGCTCCGTATATTACGGACGTGAACGGAGATGCGGAGATACTGACGGTTGTTGACGGAAACACGGTCGGAGTGAGGTATAAAAATCAGATCGGTCTGGCGTTTCATCCCGAGATGACGGAGGACACAAGAGTCCACGAATATTTTATTGATTTAGTAAAAAAGAATAAATAACAAAAAGGCAGTGAACGTGAAAGCGTTTGCTGCTTTTTTAATTTCAACCTGTAAAATATAATGATTTGTCAAAAAATAATTCATTTTGTCTTGACATTTTCAAAAATATGAGTATAATTAAAACAGATGTTCTGAAACAAGTGTTTTAAAACAAATATTTTAAATTAAAGGAGCCGAAAAAATGCCACCGAAACCGAAATTTACAAAAGAGGAAATTGTTGCCGCCGCTCTTGAGCTGGTGAGCAAGGACGGAATAGAGGCCCTGACTGCACGGGAGCTTAGCCTGTATCTCGGAAGCTCTGCAAGACCGATTTTTACCGTCTTTAACAGCATGGAGGAGGTCGCTCAGGCGGTAAGGGAAGCGGCAATGGAAAAATACGAAGAATTTGTAAGCAGGGCGCTCGACTATTTTCCGGAATTTAAAAAGTACGGTATGCAGATGATAGCCTTTTCAAAGCAGGAGCCTAAGCTGTTTCAACTGCTTTTTATGACGGAAAACAAGTATGCCGAAAGCTTCCAAGACGTGTTCTCAATCCTCGGCAAGACAGCGAAAGCCTGCATTGACATTATCGAGCGTGATTACAAGCTTGAACCCGACAGGGCAATGCTTTTGTTCGAGCACGCATGGATTCACAGCTTCGGAATTTGCGTTATGTGTGCAATGGGCACCTGCCGTTTCACGGACGAGGAGATCAGCCAAATGCTGAGCGATAATTTTATGGGAATGATGATGCTTACGAAATCCGATTTCGCAAATCAAAATGCAATCACTCCGCACCGGAAGATTACGGAGTAATAATATACAAGAGGTGTTTATGATGAAAAAAACAGGAAAAATTATATGGGGCGTTGCTTTTATAGTCGCAGGTATTGTGTTCGCTCTGAACGCATTCGGAATAACGCATATTGAACTTTTCTTTGACGGCTGGTGGACGCTGTTCATTATCGTTCCGTGCTTAGTCGGACTTTTCAACGAGGGCGAAAAGCTCGGCAATATTATCGGAATTGCTGTCGGCGTGTTCCTGCTTCTTTGCTGTCAGAATGTGCTTGACTTTGATATGCTTTGGAAAATCGCCGCTCCGGCTGTCATTGTAATTATCGGCATCAAGCTGATTATCGGCGCCGTAAGGGGCGACAAGGCGAACAAGCTGATTGAAAGCATACATCAAAACGGCGAGAACGTTAAAACAGGCTGTGCGACTTTTTCGGGACAGGACATTGATTTTGATAACGAGGTTTTCAACGGAGCTGAGCTTTCGGCAATTTTCGGCGGAGTGAAATGTGATCTCAGAAATGCAATCATAGAAAACGACTGCGCAATCAATGCGACAAGTATTTTCGGCGGAATTGATATTTATGTGCCGTATAACGTCAATGTCAAGGTGAACTCCAATTCGATTTTCGGCGGAGTATCTCAGAAAAACCGACGTCCGAATGATCCGAATGCAGTAACGGTATATGTCAACGCAACCTGTATGTTCGGAGGAGTTGAGATAAAATGACATCAGTCCAGAAAGCTATTAAATATCTTGCAATGGCATTTGCAATAGTTTTGAGCGTCAGTATTATCGGCGGAATTTGCAGCGCACTTTCATCTGTGTCATTCATCTTCTCAAAAGGGGAGAAGGATGCAGTCGGAGAAATGCAGACCTATCAGGTAAACGGCGAGATATCGTCGCTTGATATTGAAATCAATGCCGCCAAGCTTGAGATCGTTCAGGGTGATCAGTTTTCCGTTGAAAGTAACCACAAGTATATTTCTGTCAGCTCGGACAGCGGAAAGCTCCGAATAAATGAGACGAGAAGAATTGCCTCTCTGTCGTCTGAAGCCGCAGTTATCAAACTGACTGTTCCGAGCGGATTTGTCTTTGACGAGGCGGATATCGAAACAGGAGCAGGAAAAGTTACAATCGACTCGCTGTCGGCAGATATAGTGGATATTACTCTCGGCGCAGGCAAGGCGACCGTGGAAAATCTTGTCGCAAATTCAAGAGCGGAGATCGAGGGCGGCACAGGTCTGCTCACGGTAAACGGCGGCAGCCTTAACAACCTTAATCTTGAAATGGGAGTAGGATCGCTGACGTTTAAAAGCCGCATAGAGGGAAACAGCAGCCTTGACCTCGGAGTAGGAGAGGCAAAGCTCATTCTTCTCGGAAACCGTGAGGACTATTGTATCGAGCTTGATAAGGGGCTCGGTGAGGCAAGACTTGAGGGAGAAAGCATGAGGGACGATTCGGTTTACGGCGCAGGCTCAAACCGCCTTAGCATCGACGGCGGCGTCGGCGCAGTCAACATCGAATTTTCAGAGGAAACAGTAAAAAGTTTTTGATTAAATGAATAAACACTTAAAGCCGACAGATTTTTGGTCTGTCGGCTTTATCATAAACAAAACTGTAAGTCAAAGAGGATAAACTCTATGAAAAAACCTCTTTACAGTTTCTTATAAAATTTCAGCGGAAATTCAGTTTCGTTTTCCGATTTTTCAAAAATTCTGACTACCGTAGCTTCTGAGGTTTCTTTATTTATCTGTATGGTAACCGAGTCACCGATTTTGACATTATCGTTTTCGCACAAATAGTCATATGTCTTTTCGCTTGGTCCGAAACGAACGGAAACAAATCGGTGTTTACGATCACTTTGGGAAGGTCGCTTTATTTTATATTCACAATCTTCGCAAATAAAAACAGGAAAGCCGTCAAAGGAAAATCTGTCATATTGCATTTCATCAATCAAAAACGTTCCTTCGTCGCAGAAAAAGCTCTCGTAAAAACGAGGAGTTACCGTTACGGTTAGGCTGTCATACATTCCGCACATATCAAGCTCCGGAATTGTAATAAACAGTCGCTTAGGACAAGCTTCACCGTTTTTGTTATGTGCACGGAATGTCAATTTGTATTTACCGTGTGACAGTGCTTTAATTTTAAGCTCTAAAAGATTGCCGCCATTCAAAAAGCTTTGAAAGATGTGCGAAATATCATAAAAACCGATTGTTTTCTGAGGCTTAAAATTAACAAGCTCCTTTGCTTCGTCAAAAGCCTTTCGGATTGCCTGCGCAACCTTTTCATCACCGTAGTTATTTGCTTCAAGCATACGCATACGAATGGCAAAATCCGCCTGATAATAATATGCGAGCGCACAGTAATAATGGTCTTGAGAAGCGTCCTTTTCGTCCTTGCAAATATTGCCCAATCTGAAAGCTACGTCCGCAAATTTGCAGTTAAAAATACCTTTTTGAAATATTTGCAGGTTTTCTTCATAAAGGCGATCAATGATGTTTAGGGCTGTTTCGGGACTTTTCGGCACACCGTAACCGTTACGATACATATCGGCAATTTTATATTCGGCTTCAAAAATTTGATTAAAGGCGGCGAAAGAGAAATATTTATATGCCTTATCATACTCGGGAACACGATTATTGCATCGACCGTAATAATAAATATAGCCGAGCGTGTTAGCATAAAATGCCTGATCCGGCATAGTATTAACGGTTTCAATAAGCTTCAACATACATTCCTCGGATTTTTTCCAATCACAGGGGAACGCCCTGTTTCCGCCATAGGAACCATAACCGACAGCAAGCAAGCCTTCCCGGTTGTTTTTTTCGCAAAGCTCCTTTGCACACTTAGTATATAATGTAACTTCATCCTCTGTTGCCATTTCTAAGTTAGTATCGTCATTGAGAGAGCGCACCAAATCTATTTTTGCATTTTCGGTAAAATGTCGTTTTAAAAGCGGCTTGTTTTTATCGCTCAAGAAAGTTTCAACGTCACCGATCAGTTTGTCAAAGTTAATTTCATAATCTTCGAAAAACAAAAGACAATCATGAATTTCTTCCAAAACAGTATTTTCATTATAATAATCGTTATCGGTGTTTTCATATTCGGTTTCGCTTAAAACGTCATCAAAGTAATAAAACCATTCATAGCCGAAAGTATCAAAGTCAATTTTCTCTGCTCTGAGCTTTTTCAGAACACAGAGAAGGTCGGAAATTGTGACAGTATAATTGCCTGCGTTGACAATGCTCTCGGGAATGTTGTTTTTTACAACATCGGGAAGAGTTATTTCATATCTGGCAAGCTTTTTGTAGGTTTCTCTGCCGAGGGGAATGGGTGGAACCGGCTTGGCTTTTTCTTTGCTGATTACTGTTTCGTCAAATATGCCGAAATCGAAAACAGTTAACCTCTTTTCGGTAACTTTGACTACTCTGCCATATGTGTACCGGCCGTTTTGAGAAAAAGTTACAATATCATTGATTTTAAATTCTGACATTTTTATTACCTCCCTGTGAATTTGTAAAAGATTATAATTTTCGTATGTATTTCTGTCAAATTTATCATTCACCGAGCTTCCGCCGTAAAATTACAACCGTATTAACCGACCTCGGAGAAATTATAACATCGGAAAGTCTTGCATATTCCGGTTCGGCAAGGCTGTGCGCGCCGTGTGCCTGACTAGAAGTGCAACCGTCTCTACGTGGGTTGAGACGATGCAGTGAATGTCCATACAAAACGGGAACAAATCTACCACCACAGTACACGGGGACATATCGCTTAGGTATACAATGAGTCTCTTGTTTTTGATTGTGCGATCAAACTAAATTCTGTTATTCGTCCCTTACCTGAAGCGTTAACACATCCGGTCGGGCATAATGTCCGCAAACATCGTGCTCCATTCTACTAGCTGGCACCTTCTGCATGTCCAGCTCAGCATAGATAATGCCTTCCTTATCCCAAATGGTTTCCGTAACATCATGACCATATGGGTCTATGATGCAGCTTCCGCCTCGACATACGATATCGGAGAGTTTATCAATCTCATGAGCCGCGCTAAAGGTTGACGGATACATCTGTTTGGTAAAAAACATATCGCAATTCACAAAATAACAATGCCCTTCGATAGCAATATGACGAATCGTATTCTGCCACTCCACATTATCATTCGTGTTTGGAGAAATGTAGATTGTAACCCCCTTCTGATAAAGAGCTACACGCGCCAACGGCATATAGCTTTCCCAACAGATCAGATTCCCGACAGGCCCCCACGGTGTATTCATAACAGGGAAGAATTCCTTATCAGCATCGCCCCAGACAACACGCTCACTACCTGTAGGTTTGAGTTTTCTGTGATTATATGTTTTACCTTCAGGTGATATCATCATGTTGGAGTTGTATAAGGTTGCGGTTACGGAATCAACCTCAGAATATCCAATGCTGACATACACATTACTTGCTTTGGCCGTTTCAATTATTTCTCTCATTTCAGAGCCATCGGAAAGAATTGAGTTGTCATAATAGCATTTCCAGTCTTTTCGCCCATCAGGATTTCGACTACCGACAGTAAAACCATATGTCATGCCATAAGGATAACCGGGAATAAACAACTCCGGAAACACGACAAATTCAGCCCCATGTTCAGCGCACTCTTTGATAATACGAATCGCTTTCTCTTTGCATTTTTCCTTATCAAACATAATAGGAGCGGCCTGAACTACCGCAATCTTCAATTTATTTTTCATGATAATCATAATTCAATTGTATCCTTTCTTCAGTTGCTATCTATGACGCACAAAATTTAGGCTTGTTGCTCTGACAATAGTC
>JAEDFL010000027.1 GCA_016292785.1 Clostridiaceae bacterium
AGTCGGAGCCTCTGTCGGAGCTTCTGTGGGAGCTTCAGTCGGAGCCTCAGTCGGAACCTCAGTCGGAGCCTCAGTCGGAGCTTCAGTCGGAGCCTCTGTCGGAGCCTCAGTCGGAGCTTCAGTCGGAGCTTCTGTCGGAGCCTCAGTCGGAGCCTCTGTCGGAACCTCAGGAATATTGTTTACAATCTTCGGTGTAACATTCTCACCGTTTTCGTTACCGCAAGCTGAGAAAGCAAGCGTGAAATCGCTCGGAGCTGCTGTCTTGCCTGCAGCCTTTGTGAATGTGAATGTGTAAAGAACACCGTTTACGTCACAAGCAGGTACGAATGATCCGCCAACCTTACCGTTTGCCGGGTTCTCGGCACATGCCTGAGTGTCACAATCTACAAGGAAAGACTTGAATTCCTTGCTCTTCTCAATCTTAGTGAGAGTATATCCTTCCTTAGCGGAGAGCTGGAAATCGTAGTTTGCAGTCTTGCCTTCATCAAGGCTTACTGAAATTACAACTTCGCTGCCACTCTCGCTTACCTTACCGATTGAGAAAGTCGGTGCGTTAGCTGCAAAAGCAGAAACAAGCATAGCAACTGTTACGCCGACTACCAATGATACGGAAAGAACAACAGAAAGGATCTTTGCAATCTTATTCATTGTAATCACCAATTTCTCCTTCAATTAGATTTGTACCTAAAGTACATTTATATTAGATACCGTCGCCCATAGGCGAATAGGAAACAGTATACTAACCGAATTTTAATAACCGAAATTTACATATGACGTGCTGCGTTTTCCCGATGTTTTCATATAAATGGTCATTCCTGCCGTCGTAACCGTTGATTCGCTAAAAACATCCACAGACCATTCAATATTAACAAACTCGTCCGTAGCTTTGTCGATCTCACAAACAAGAACACAGTTTTTATATTCCAAATCGAAAGATTTGACTATTGACTTTGCTCCGTCAACCGAATTAGTCTGTTCAACCTCGTTTTTCGCTTGGTCGTAGTCGTCCAAGCCTGTCAGCCCGACAATCAAGCTGTCGGAAGAAGAATTTTTCTCATCCTTAAAGCTGACGGTCAGAATATATTTTCCGTCCGCTGTTTCATTACAGGAAACCGAACTGAACCTTGACTCATCGCTGAGGTCAATATCCTTAATCATCCTGTTTGCAGAGTCCTCACTCTTTTGCTTGACGATCCTGGTATAATTTCTGTCGGTATTGTAATCTTGCTTTGTCTTTTCTTCCAATTCCTTGAGCTTGGCGGCGGAAATAAAAGCCGTCCATGCTCCACTGAGCTTTACATCATCAGCGTTTTTAAAAACAGTTTCTTTCAACACATACGTCGGAAGCTTGTCCTGAACACCGGCTAAAGCCCGCTTGAATGAAGCCTTCACCTCTTGGGAGTCAACCCCACGCTCCTCAGCCTTGAAGCTGTCAATGATACCTACCGAATATTTTAAAATATCGAGAGCGTCCGATGAATTGACAGTACCGTCGGCATTGACATCGGCAAAGGCAAGAGCCTCATCGGAAAGCTGCGAAGCACCGACGCTGTGTTTCAGCACAGCTAAAGCGTCGGACGAATTGACAGAAGAATTGCCGTCAATATCTCCGTACCTTGCCGCCGAAGCGCCGCCGGGAACGGAAAGCATCGTAGCCGCTCCAACGGTAACCGAGAAAGAAAGCAAGCAAGAAAGTGTTTTTTTGATAATCTTTTGCATCTCTTTCCTCCATACAAAACAGATAAAGTATAAACACTCATACCATTTTTGTAGATTATATAACAAACCGAGAGAATTGTCAATAGCCAAATTCAGTAACAGTACACATGGCGGAATGTTGACATTTTGTAAATTATAAGATATAATACAAATGTATATTTGAGTTAAGGAGGAAAAGAAAATGAAGAAAATATCTGTTGTATGCTCTGTGGTCCTTGCTCTGATCATGGCGTTATCCTGTCTGGCTCTCCCCGTTTCGGCGGTCGGAGTCACAGTAGTCCAAAAGCCCAATCAGACCTCATTCTATCAGGGCATTGACTGGATGTATGACAAAAACGGTAAGGTTATGCTGATGAACGGAGACCTGAATCTTGCCGGTACGGTTCTCAGTAGCAACGGCGAACAGGTCGAATACAAAAAAGGCGTTACAGGACCCAATATGTATTCCAAAAACGTTGACGGAAGCTGGAAAGCCGGAAAAAATACCATTCATATTTTTTGTGATAACTTCGGCTCAAGCTATGCCGTTCTTGACGTGAACTTTGTCACCGTTACAAAAATCAGCATTGTCAGAGCTCCGAAAACCAAGCTTGTCCTTGATACCGACTGGAAAATGGGATTGGCAGGCGATGTCGAAATGACTAAATACGATCTCACCGGAACAATAATCAGTGTGACCTACAGCGACTCAACGGTTAAAGATATCTCTTATCCGAACGCCTGTCTCAACTGGTCGATTCCTGACGGAACAGATGTGATTATGCCCGGTAACAATACCCTTTATATCACATTCTGCGGACAAAGAGCCCCGATTTCTGTCGTTTTCCTTACTCAGAAATCCTTTGCCAAGGGAGATGTCAGCCTTGACGGAGCGATCAACTCCTACGACGCTTTAAGCATTCTCCAATATTCCACCGGAAGCGTCACTCTCGGTCAAATTCAGATTGACGCAGGAGACATTGACGGCAACGGCAATCTCAACTCATCTGACGCTCTCAACGTCCTGCAATATGTTGTCGGCATTAAAAAAGCTTTATAATTGAAGGAGGCAATAATAGTGAAGATTTTCAAAAAAATTATCAGCGCAGTCGTATCTGTTTCGATTGTGGCTGCAACCTTGACAAGTATGGCGGTATATTCCTCGGCAGTTTCTAATTCCCCCGGCGACGCTAACAGCGACGGTTCGGTCAATTCCTTTGACGCTCTATCCGTTGTCAGATATTGTACCGGAGCGGACACTCTTACCAAGGCCGAGATTGATGCGGCGGACGTAAACGGTGACGGAAAGGTTTCATCGGTTGACGCTCTTTACATTCTTCAGTTCACCGCCGGTGTAATCAACAGCTTTCCCACCCATTCCGACGAGGGCAGAATAAAGATATTCGGCGACTTCTATTACGATGTTGCAACAGGCAAGGTCACAAACCTTGACGGCTCGGGTCTTTTGGGCTTCTCCTACGACGCAAAGGATCAGGCGTTTTACGCATCCACCTACGCATGGCAGAGAACCTTCGGCTACACCTACCTCTATGACGTTGCCGCACCGTTCATTGTCTGCAACTTTGATACCAGCCGAATCTTCTTCGACTACAACGGTATGGAGTGGATGGTTCAGCTCTGGAAAGGTCAGTACGGATATGTGCTTAACGGTTGTGAGATTGGTCTTTATTACCGTGATTTTGACGATGACGAGCTTGTCGACGCAAGCGGAAGAAAATTCTACAAATGTGCCGACGACGAGATGCTCTGCCAGATGGAACTCACAATGTATAAGAACGACACCTTATTCTTCCACCGCAGTAAGCAGTATTCCTGGTGGCTGACAGGCTTCAAGCCGGGCGTTCTCGATGCAGTCGGCGTTACGGCAGAATCAACTCAGGTTCTCAAAGTCAGCGCAACGATCTACTTTACCGAGGACGAGATGATGAACGCTTTCATCGGCGGTCTTGAGAATTGCACCGAGATTGAGCATAACGCATCTAAGAGAAAGCGTGCAATTAAATTTGAGAACGGTAAATACACAAACGGTTGCGGTTATACAGTCAACAGAGTGCAGAAATCCGTCACTTTCTCATGGCAGTAATTTTAGGATAATCTATTGGCAATATTATAACCTCCTGCGGTATCAATTCGGCTCCGCAGGAGGTTTTTACGGACATTAAAAACAGCGATTTGTTTTTGCCGTAACACAGCTTTACGGCAATCAGGTCTCAGGAAATTTGGTGTAAAGACAAAGATGAAAAAAGATTTTATACAAGGACTCAGGGACGGAGTTCCGATAATGGCAGGATACTTTGCCGTCAGCTTCAGCTTTGGCATACTGGCTATGCAAGGCGGTCTGAGCGTTATTCAAGCCGCATTAACCAGTCTGACAAATATGACAAGCTCAGGTCAGTTTGCAGGCTTGCAGATTATTGCAGCCGGAGGAACACTGATTGAGCTGATCCTGACGCAAGTCATTATAAATATGCGGTATTCCCTGATGAGCCTTGCACTCTCACCCAAGCTGGACAAAAAAATAAAGCTTTGGCAGAGACTTCTTATTGCATTCGCCAATACCGATGAGATTTTCGCTGTCGCTATGTCCCGTGAGCGTAGCCTTACATTCCCGTATATGGCAGGTCTTCAGATCCTGCCGATTTTCGGCTGGACGGCAGGAACCGCAATCGGTGCGATTGCAGGCAACCTGCTCCCTACCGCTCTTACTGCGGCATTGGGAATTGCACTTTACGGTATGTTTATTGCCGTGGTCGTCCCCGTCGCACGGCGTTCACGACCTGTTCTGCTTTCGGCTTTGATCGCAATCGCAATCAGTTGTGTACTGTATGTCCTGAAGGTCTCTGCCGGAATATCAATCATCGTTTCGACGGTTGCCGCCTCGGCACTTATGGCGTTTCTGCGCCCGATAGAAGGAGGCGTTGATGAATGAAATGGCTGTTTATCGGAGCAATGGCTTTGGTGACCTATCTCATCAGAGCCTTACCCCTCACAATTCTTCAGGGAAAAATCAAAAACAAATGGCTGAGATCATTTCTGTACTATGTCCCCTACGCCTGTCTGAGCGCAATGACCTTCCCTGCGATTTTCTTTGCCACTCAGAGCGTTTGGAGCGCAGTTGCAGGGGTTGCGATTGCTCTTTTGCTTGCCTTTTTCAATCGAAGCCTTATTACGGTTGCGGCAGGCGCATGCTTGACTGTTCTTGTTGTCGAACAGCTTATGCCGTTATTCTGACCTGATCAAGAGTATAATATTGTTAACCCTCCTTCGTTTCTTACGAATATGAAGGAGGGCTTTTTTATTTATTGCAGGATCCGTTCATCGGGCAGTTTGAACAGCCGCATGAGCAGGAGGATTTTCCCTTTTTTCTGTTTCTTACCATACTGAAGATAATAGCCGCAACAACAGCGATCAGTACAACGCAAACTATAATTGTTGCCGAATTTTCCGAAAGCCACGCAAGCATACTGTTTCCTCCTTTTCCGTTTTATTCTGCCGCTCTGACGTTTTTGGAAAGCCTTGTTGATTCCGAATACCTCTTGAAGAACAACATATACAAGATAACCGCAAGCACAGCGATAGCCGCAATCAAACCGATTATATTCATATTTCCCGTAAACGCCGAGCCGAACTGATAAATCATCAAAGAGATCGCATAGGCGAAACCACACTGATATCCGATTGCAAACCAAGTCCACTTTGCGCTGTTCATCTCACGCTTAATTGCGCCTATGGCGGCAAAGCAAGGGGCGCAAAGCAGGTTGAACACTAAGAAGGAATAGGCAGTGATTCCGTTAAATGCGGAAGCAAGACTTTGATAAACCGTTCCGTCTCCACCCCCGTAGAGCACTCCCATAGTGCCGACAATGTTTTCTTTCGCAACAAGCCCTGTGATAGATGCCACGGCGGCCTGCCAGTTACCCCAGCCGAGCGGTTTGAAGATCCATGCAATTACACCGCCGAGAGCCGCAAGAAGCGAACGGTCTATTTCCTCCTCGGAAAGCATACGGAAAGTACCGTCAACGAAACCGAAATATGTTGTAAACCAAACAAATATAGTTGAAAGCAAAATAATAGTACCTGCTTTTTTAATAAAGCTCCAGCCTCGCTCCCACATAGAGCGGAGAACATTTCCGACGGTCGGCAGACGGTAAGCAGGAAGCTCCATAACAAACGGGGCAGGATCTCCGGCAAACATTCTTGTCTTTTTCAGCATGATGCCGGAAACAATGATCGCCGCCATACCGATGAAGTAAGCGGAGGTTGCCACCCATGCACTGCCGCCGAAAATTGCGCCTGCAATCATAGCGATAAACGGAACCTTTGCTCCGCACGGGATAAAGGTTGTTGTCATAATCGTCATACGGCGATCACGCTCGTTTTCAATGGTACGGGACGCCATAATTCCCGGAACACCGCAGCCCGTTCCGATAAGCATCGGAATAAAGGATTTACCCGAAAGACCGAATTTTCTGAAAACACGGTCAAGCACAAATGCGATTCGTGCCATATAGCCGCAGGCCTCTAAAAATGCCAGCAACAGGAACAGCACCAGCATCTGCGGCACGAAGCCGAGAACGGCTCCGACACCGGCCACAATACCGTCATTGATCAGACCGCTGAGCCAATCGGCGGTACCGGCGGCTTCCAGACCGTTTCCGACAAGTACGGGAATACCCGGTACCCATACGCCGTAGTCAGCAGGATCAGGCTCTTCAAAGCCGTTTTCTTCAAAATATGATACCGCTTCAAGATAAGTCATAGGAACGGTAGCTTCCTCATCGGCGTTTTCGGGAATTGAAGAATAATATGCGTTTAATTCATCAACGGCGAGAGTTTCCTCGTCCTCCACCTCTACCGCAGCAACATCTGACAGCGGCTTATAGGCTTTCAGCTCTGCCAAAGCCTTATCTTCGTCAAAATTTTCCGCCTCGGTGTCGAGAGCCGTAAATGCAGTTACCGCCTGTATTGCAGATGTGTAGCTGTCATTTACCTCCTCATATGCAGAAGATCCTATGCCGAACAGATGCCAGCCGTCGCCGAACAGACCGTCGTTTGCCCAGTCGGTTGCGGCGGTACCGACCGTTACCATTGAGATAAAATATACAAGAAACATAATTACGGCAAAGATAGGCAGTCCAAGCCAACGGTTTGTAACGACCTTGTCAATCTTATCCGAGGTTGAAAGCTTGCCTGCCGATCTCTTTTTGTAACAGTCCCTTATAATCTGACCGATATAAATATAGCGTTCATTTGTTATGATTGATTCTGCGTCATCGTCCAGCTCGTCCTCAACAGACTTAATATCGTTTTCAATATGTTCCAAAACCTCTTTTGAGAGCTTTATACGACCGAGCACCTTATCGTCACGCTCAAATATCTTGACCGCATACCAGCGTTGCTGTTCCTCCGGAAGATTATGTACCGCCGCTTCTTCAATGTGAGCCAGCGCATGCTCAACCGTGCCGGAAAACGTGTGCATATGTACGGTTTTTTCGTTTTTTGCCGCATTTATTGCCGCTTCTGCGGCCTCCGCTATGCCTGTACCTTTCAATGCGGATATCTCTACAACCTTGCAGCCAAGCTCACGGGAAAGCTCAGCCGTATTGATTTTGTCGCCGTTCTTCTTTACAATATCCATCATATTGATAGCGACGACAACGGGAATACCAAGCTCGGTAAGCTGTGTGGTAAGGTACAGATTTCTCTCAAGATTTGTGCCGTCAACGATGTTGAGAATGGCATCGGGACGTTCGCCTATGAGATAGTTTCTTGCCACCACTTCCTCCAATGTATACGGAGAAAGGGAATAAATACCGGGAAGGTCGGTAATCACAACATCATTGTACTTTTTAAGCTTTCCTTCTTTTTTCTCAACCGTAACACCCGGCCAGTTTCCGACAAATTGATTTGAACCGGTCAAGGCATTGAACAGGGTTGTTTTGCCGCTGTTAGGGTTTCCCGCAAGCGCAATTCGCAAATTCATAGAAAATCCTCTCCTTTTCGGTTAGCTTGGGCTAACCGCTGTTTAAAATAATATGAGGGTTATCCCTCAAAAAAGTCCTTATTCAACCTCTATCATTTGAGCATCGGCCTTGCGAAGCGACAGCTCGTACCCGCGAACCGTGATCTCTATCGGATCACCCAGCGGTGCAACCTTGCGAATATACACCTCGGCACCCTTTGTAAGCCCCATATCCATAATTCGGCGCCTGACCGCACCCTCTCCGTGAAGCTTTACAACTTTGACCGTACTTCCTACTTCAACCTGTTTCAGCGTTTTCATAATCCACCTCCTGCAAAAATCATATCATTATTTTCTGTGCCATTTCCCTGCTGATCGCAACACGGGAATCCTTGACATTTACTATCAGATTGCCGCCGATTGTGTTAATCACCGTAACACCGCCCCCGACAACAAACCCGAGATTTTCAAGATGCGCTCTGACCTCTTGCTTCCCTCCGACTCTTTTTATAACATTTACTTCTCCCGATCTCGCAAGCGTAAGAGGAATCATAAATCAATCATCTCCGTTATCGAACGTTGTTAGCATATGCTAACTCAGCCGCAAAATAATCAGTTAGCTTTCGCTAACCGTATTTATTATATTCTGAGAACCTGTTTTTGTCAACGGTTTTTTATCAAAAAATCAAAGGCTCGGTGTTTTTCATTATTTCGCAGCATTAAGTTAGCCTAAGCTAACTGATTTTTGTTTAAAATGCTTATCGGATAATAACCGTTTCGTAATTCTGTTCGGGTTTTCAGACTTCCTGAGCCGTTTATTCTTGATTTTAACATCAATTTATGGTATGCTTATTTCATAAAATCGCACAGGGAGGAATCGTTTTGCATATTCAAGAATCCGGCGAGATGTATCTGGAAACTATATACATTCTTTCCGAGAAAACGGGAGCCGTTCGTTCCATTGACGTCGGAGAATATATGGGCTATTCCAAGCCGAGCGTCAGCCGTGCCGTCGGAATACTTAAAAAGGGCGGATACCTGCTTATGGACAAGGACGGTTATCTCACGCTGACTGAATCAGGGCTGGCTGTTGCAAAGAAAATTTACGAAAGACACACTCTGCTGACGGATTTTTTAATTCGTCTCGGCGTCAACGAAAAAACAGCCGTTGAAGACGCCTGCAAAATTGAGCACGATATCAGCGACGAAACCTTTGACGCACTCAAAAAACACGCAAAAATGCACTCCCCTTCCGCCTGACAATTCAATTCCGAAAAATGGTTGTAACAGCCGCACAGACAGCTATTGCCGATGGCAGGAAGTAATCTTCACTCAGTTCGCTGAGTTCACTCTGACGATTGAGGATGCACAGGAATATGTCTATTCCATATCCCCGACAAAGCGTGTAAGAGGCTGGCGAGATATTGAAGTAAAACTCTATATTTAAAATGAACTCCTCATCGAGAAATCGGTGAGGAGTTTTTGTCGTTTATGGGTGTTGATATAATGAATAATGATGTGCTATAATATAATTGATTAAACTTCAAGGAGGTTTTTCTTTTGCAATTTGAATTAAGTGAAAAGCTCATAAAAAAATATAGCGAAGACAGTAAAAATCCAAATTACTCTTTGACATTTCTTTTGAATAGCTTAGATCCAAACATATGTGTTTCCGCCATCAAACTAGTAGATGTGTTTAATCTTCAAGGCAATGTAATAACATATGAGATAGATGAAAAAAACATTAAAATTATCAAAACACTCTTCAAAGAAATTGATAACAAACTAATTGAAAAACTTCTTTGGATAGCTCTTTTATTACCGGAGATGTAATATGGAAAATTTTGAGATTTTATACCAAGAGTCTTTAGCCAACGTGGAAGAGTCAATTATTGAATCATTAAACGAACTTAATATTCCTGAATCCACAAACATTTCAACCATAATAAAAAGTGAAGCCTCACTTGATGGATGGGATTACTGTTACGCTATCGCAATAGGACTGGCTGGTGTTTTTATTTCAACAAATGAAGCTTTTGGGCATTATCTTGACCAAATACATAAAGCAGCAAGTGGTAGCAGTGGTGACTATGATAAGTTTCAAAGCTTTCTTGGTGATATGCTTCATCACGAAGGCGACCATATAGATGCGATTGAGATGCCTTTCAAAAACAGAAATGGTGATAATGCCTATTGCATTTTTCACAGATTATTGTGGGGTCATGATATTCTTTCAAATAAAGAAGATAATCCCTTTTTGTTAATGTTTAATCAAAAAGGATTAAACGGTATATTTCAAGCAGTTAGACATCTTTTAGCTGATACAGCTTCCAAGCAAGGACTACCATTACCTGGAAGTTCATTCTTTGATTTAATAGATGAGAATAACAAAACATCTAATTATTTAATAAAGATTGCTCAACAATTATCAGAAGAGACGATAGGTATAAAAACGGGTGCACAAGAAATATATTCCCATATGATGACTATCAGAGCGCAGGATGTAACTGCAGGAGTAGTGGTAAATCTTGTAACCGACCTTTATTTTCTTCTCCGTAAAATAGACAACAATATTCGTCGAACTGAAATAAAGCTTATTGCTTATATGGTCAATTTTTTAGGTGAAGCCGTTGTTGGTTCTTTAAAACAAAATGGCGTTCCCTATATAAATATTCCCTTGGCAGGAGCATTAACAACGACTTTTATTCAGTTTTGTTACTATAACAGCAGTGAGATAAAAAGTATTACGAGCACTACTGAAAATCTTCATTCTGCAACAATGAAATTAGAAGAATCAAATAATGACTTTTTAGCATTACCTACAATTGAAACAGCAGATGAATATATAACACTATCTGATGCCGCGGATGCAAATATAGAGGAACTACTTGACTTTTTAAAGGATGAGAAATGATGAAAAAACTAGTTTATGCAATTATTGCAGCCTTAATTGCAATTGGCTCATTTTTAACAGGGTTTCTAATTAGACAGCCGAAAATAAATAAACTGAAAAAACAGATTGAAATGCTGCAACAAGATAATAGCAAACTTCTCAATTTAATTGAAGAGAGTGGCCAAAAATATCAAGAGTTACTTATTCAACACAAGGCACTTAAAGCATTGCAATTTAGAAAAAAGTCAGCATTAAAAGAGCAAATTACTGAAACTTTAGTTATGCAATATGCAATTAAAGAGTATTTAACGTTATTATTAAAGAGTGGAAAATATAATAATGAACTAGAAAAAAGTGAAATTATATTTTTCAATGCTTTTGAAAAGTTTATTGATGGCAAAAAAATTTCTACTAGTGATAAAGTTAAAATACGTGACTACATAACTGAAAAATATAAAACTGAAATAAAACACTTAAAAGAATGTGAGTACTCACCTGTAATTGATGATATAAACGCTATATGAATTCCACACATTCGACAAAACACAAACCTCCTTGTAAAATGGTATTACCAAATACAAGGAGGTCATTTTTTATGTTTAATAAGAAAACAAAACTGAAGCTCACGAATTTTGAGTACAACCTGTTATGGGGCGGAATGAATGAGTTTCACAATATGCTTCTCTCGAACGGTATTCCCACAGAAGATGTTGACGAACTGCTCCTGAAAATCCCTATTTCAATGCCATTTTGCAAGGTTTTAAGCGTAAAAAACGACCTCATAGAATTTCTTCTACAAGGTCGTAATTTTATTTTGTTTTGCCTATTGTGTTATAAGGCGGTTTGCCTTTTCACAAATATCACAACTCCGAAATCAGTCGGCAAGTGCAGCCTGAGCGGCAGCGAGACGAGCGATTGGTACACGGAACGGTGAGCATGATACATAGTCAAGACCGATCTTGTGGCAGAACTCAACGGAAGAAGGATCTCCGCCGTGCTCGCCGCAGATTCCGCAGTGGAGCGACGGACGAGTTGCCTTACCCATCTTAACAGCCATATCCATGAGCTTGCCGACACCGGTCTGATCAAGCTTTGCGAACGGATCGAACTCATAGATCTTGTTGTCATAGTAAGAGCTGAGGAACTTGCCTGCATCGTCACGGCTGAAGCCGAATGTCATCTGAGTAAGGTCGTTAGTACCGAAGCAGAAGAACTCAGCTTCCTTAGCGATCTCGTCAGCTGTAAGAGCCGCACGCGGGATCTCGATCATTGTACCAACCTCATACTTGAGCTCGATGCCTGCGGCAGCGATCTCAGCGTCAGCGGTAGCAACAACTACATCCTTAACGAACTTGAGCTCCTTAACCTCGCCGGTAAGCGGGATCATGATCTCGGGAACAAGTGCCCAATCCGGATGTGCCTTCTTAACATTGATAGCGGCACGAATAACAGCCTTTGTCTGCATCTTTGCGATCTCAGGATATGTGACCGTAAGACGGCATCCACGGTGACCCATCATCGGGTTGAACTCATGGAGAGAGCTGATGATAGCCTTGATGTCTGCAACAGACTTGTCCTGAGCGTTTGCAAGAGCTTCAATATCAGCTTCCTCAGTCGGAACGAACTCATGAAGCGGAGGATCAAGGAAACGGATTGTAACCGGGTTGCCCTCAAGAGCCTCATAGAGCTTCTCGAAGTCGCCCTGCTGATACGGAAGGATCTTATCAAGAGCTGCCTCTCTCTCCTCAAGAGTATCGGCACAGATCATCTCACGGAAAGCGGCAATTCTGTCTGCCTCGAAGAACATATGCTCTGTACGGCAAAGACCGATACCCTCTGCGCCAAGCTCTCTTGCCTTCTTAGCGTCTGCCGGTGTGTCAGCATTTGTACGAACCTTGAGCTTTCTGTACTTGTCAGCCCACTCCATAACTCTGCCGAACTCACCTGCGATCTGAGCGTCAACAGTCGGGATAATTCCGTCGTAAATATTACCTGTTGAACCGTCGATTGAAATATAGTCACCCTCAACGAAGGTCTTGCCTGCAAGCTCAAACTTCTTGTTAGCTTCATCCATCTTGATGTCGCCGCAGCCCGATACACAGCAAGTACCCATACCACGAGCAACAACGGCTGCGTGAGAAGTCATACCGCCGCGAACTGTAAGAATACCCTGAGCGGACTTCATACCTGTGATATCCTCCGGAGAAGTCTCAAGACGAACAAGAACTACCTTCTCGCCTCTCTCTGCCCACTCAACAGCGTCCTCTGCCGAGAATACGATCTTACCGCAAGCTGCTCCCGGAGAAGCGCCGAGACCCTTGCCGATCGGTGTTGCAGCCTTGAGTGCCTTAGCGTCGAACTGCGGGTGGAGAAGTGTGTCAAGGTTTCTCGGGTCGATCATCTTAACAGCCTGCTTCTCGTCGATCATTCCCTCGTCAACGAGGTCACAAGCGATCTTGAGAGCTGCCTGAGCGGTTCTCTTACCGTTACGTGTCTGGAGCATGAAGAGCTTACCGTGCTCAACTGTGAACTCCATATCCTGCATATCTCTGTAATGATCCTCAAGAGTATGGCAAACATCCTGGAACTGCTTGAAAGCCTCGGGGAACTTGTCCGCCATCTCGGAAATCTTCATCGGAGTACGAACACCGGCAACAACGTCCTCGCCCTGTGCGTTGGTGAGGAACTCGCCGAAGAGACCCTTTTCGCCTGTTGCGGGGTCACGGGTGAAAGCAACGCCTGTACCGCAATCATCGCCCATGTTACCGAAAGCCATGGACTGAACGTTAACAGCAGTACCCCATGAATACGGGATATCGTTATCACGACGGTAAACGTTTGCACGGGGGTTGTCCCATGAACGGAAAACAGCTTCAACGGCACCCATGAGCTGCTCCTTCGGGTCTGACGGGAAGTCAGCGCCGATCTTAGCCTTGTACTCAGCCTTGAACTGACCTGCAAGAACCTTGAGATCCTCAGCGGTGAGGTCAACGTCCTGAGTAACGCCCTTCTCGGCCTTCATCTTGTCGATAAGCTCCTCGAAGTACTTCTTGCCGACTTCCATAACAACGTCGGAGTACATCTGGATAAATCTTCTGTAGCAGTCCCAAGCCCAACGGGGATTGCCGGACATCTCGGAAATAGCCTCTACAACGTCCTCGTTAAGACCGAGGTTGAGGATTGTGTCCATCATGCCGGGCATTGAAGCACGGGCACCTGAACGAACGGAAACAAGAAGAGGATTTTTCTTATCGCCGAACTTCTTGCCGGTGATTTCTTCCATCTTGTCAATGTACTCCATGATCTGAGCCTGGATATCGTCATTGATCTTCTTGCCGTCTTCATAATACTTTGTGCAAGCTTCTGTCGTGATCGTAAAGCCCTGGGGAACAGGAAGACCGATGTTGGTCATCTCTGCAAGGTTTGCACCTTTACCGCCGAGGAGATTACGCATGTCTTTGTTACCTTCGGAAAAAAGGTAAGTATACTTAGTTGCCATGGGTATTACCTCCATTTAAATTATTACATTAATTATTAACTGCGATCGGGCAGAATAAACCCAATAACATGTTTCGTATTATTATAACATACTAATGCTGTTATTGCTATACATTTTTAGGATAAATAAGCACGAATATCGTCCGAAACTTTTGTGAAAATTGTCGTAAAAAAAATGTATTTTTCTATTGTAAATTTTTCAATTTTCTGCAATAATTAAGATGTAGTTTTTTAATTTAATGAGGAGGTATTGATATGAGTTCAAACTGTGCGGTTATTCTTGCAGCCGGTCAGGGTACACGAATGAAGTCTTCCAAGCCGAAGGTGCTTGCCGAGGTTCTCTTCAAACCTATGATAGATTGGGTTACCGACGCAGCCGTCGCAGCCGGAATTGACGATATTTGCCTTGTCACGGGCTTTAAGCATGAGCTGATTGAGGAGCACTTTGACGGACGCTTCAGGACGGTTGTTCAGTCCGAGCTTCTCGGAACAGGTCACGCCGTTATGCAGGCGAAGGATTTTATCAAAGAACATACTCCGGGCAACGTTCTTGTCCTTAACGGTGACGCTCCTCTCATCCCCGAAGAAACGATAAAGGCGGCTCTCGATTTCCATATTGCGGGCAACAATGCCGCCACGGTTATTTCCGCCAAGGTTGAAAATCCTTTCGGTTACGGCAGAATAATCCGCTCAAAGGACGGAAGGCTCAAAAGAATAGTTGAGGAAAAGGAAGCTACGGCAACCGAGAAGATAGTCAATGAGGTTAATTCCGGCGCATACTGGTTTTCAAGCTCGGTGCTTCTTGAATCGCTTGAGGGCATTGTCGAGAAGCACGACAAAAAGAAAGACAAGGCCGTTGAATATTATCTCACCGACGCAGTAGAGGTCATTCTTGAAAAAGGACTTAATGCCGCCGCATACGACGCAAGCTCGCCTGAGATCGTGCTCGGAGCAAACGACAGAGTTCAGCTTCAGCAGCTTAACGATATTGCCCGCCGTCACGTTCTGAGGAAAAATATGCTCAACGGCGTTTCAATCCCCTGCGCCGACGGAGTTATTATCTCACCCGACGCACATATCAAGGCGGACACGGAAATTCTTCCCGGTACGATAATTAAGGGCAGAACCGTTATCGGTTCCGACTGTTCAATCGGTCCGAACAGTCTAATTGAGGACAGTGAAATCGGCGACGGCGTTGTTCTCAACAGCGTCCAGTGCTACAGCGCTCAAGTCAAGAACGGCGCTCATATGGGACCGTTCGTCAGAGTCAGACCCGGCTCGGTGATCGGTGAAAACGTAAAGGTCGGCAACTTTGTCGAGTTTAAAAATTCGGTTATCGGCAGCAATACAAGCGTAGCTCACCTTACCTATATCGGCGATACCGACGTAGGAAGCGGAGTAAACTTCGGATGCGGCTGTGCGACAGCCAACTACAACGGCAAGGATAAAAGCAGAACCGAGGTCGGCGACAATGCGTTCATCGGCTGTGATACCTGTCTTGTCGCTCCCGTTAAGGTCGGCAATAATGCCTACACGGCGGCAGGCTCGGTAATCACCGAGGATGTTCCCGACAATGCGCTTGCTATTGCACGATCCAAAGAATCCATCAAAAAGGACTGGGTCAACAGAAAAAAGCCATACAGATGGCAGAAATAAGAGGTAAACCATGAAAAACAAGATTTTTTTGCGAATTGTTTCGCTCGTTATGGCGGCAGGCGTCATGCTTACCGTCGGAGGCTGTAAGAAGAATAATTCCGACAGCGGAACAACAGACGCTTCCGGCAACAGCGTTCAGGCGGTAGTTGACGGAAAAGGAAACGCCGTTCAGCCCTCGGTTGACGAAAAGGCAAGCACGGCTGTCGTAAAGTACACAAAGGTTAATGCCGACGGCAAGGAGGAGGAAGCCACAACCGTACTCAAGGTCAACAGCCCCATTGTCAATCAGCTCACAATGGGCTCAAAGGTCGATCAGATCTACAAGACCGACGGTCAGAAAAACAGCTTTGTCGATAATGCCGTAAAGAACGACGGAATCGACAAGGATCAGGCTGAGGACATTGTAAAGCATCCCGAGGAATGGGTGGAATTTAACTACACGGCCTATATCGCCAACACAAGTACTCAGAGGCTTATCACCTCTTTCATTGAGGTCGGCGGAAAGAACGACAACATCGTTCTCAAGAAAAACCTCGACTGCGAATACAGCATCAAATCAGGCTCGGCGATGGAGATTTTTATTTCCGGACTTGTCAACATTGAAAAATATCCCGACGAGGAGAGCCTTCTTGAGGAGCTTAACGGAATGAAGGTCAAGCTCATATACACCCTTGCCGACGACAAGATCACCGATATCGACAACTGGGACGAGGTTGAGCAGAAGAAGATGGATATCAAGTTCGGATAATCCGTTTTAAAAGAAATTTTAGCCGCAGATATGCGGTTATCCTCCCCTTATTCGAGCAGACGGCAAACGTTTGCTCAGGGGAGGTTTTGTATGATTAAAATCACCGAGGTGCAAAATGTTCTTTAAAAAAAGCAAACCGACAGTTTCGGGACCTCCCGAATTTCTTGTGGTAGGTCTCGGCAATCCCGGCAGAGACTACGAATTTACTCGTCACAACGCAGGTTTTCTCACGCTCGACCATATTGCAAGCGAGCTGGACATAGAAATAAACCGACTGAAAAACAATGCGCTGACAGCCGACACCGTAATTGGCGGACACCGCTGTCTGTTCGTCAAACCGCAGACCTTTATGAACAACAGCGGCGAAGCTGTCCGTGACATTTCAAAGTTTTACAAGATACCGCCCGAAAAGATCATTGTCATTTTTGACGATATTTCACTCCCCTGCGGCAAGCTCAGAATCAGGCGCAAGGGAACGGACGGAGGTCACAACGGCATTAAAAGCATAATCTATCATCTCAACTCGGACAATTTTCCGAGAATAAAAATCGGAGTCGGCGCAAAGCCAAACCCCGATTACAATTTAGCTGACTGGGTACTTTCAAAATTCGGCAAGGACGATATGGAACAGCTCAAATCAGCAATCACAAAAGCCACCGAAGTTCTCCCCTTTATTCTTGACGGAGATATCGACAAGGCTATGAACAAGGCAAACTGAAAGAGGCTGTCGCTCGATGCGACAGCCTCTTGTTTTTATCGGTAAACCGAAACCGGTGTGAGCCAACCGAAAAGGAAATCGAAAATTCTTGCGAAGAAATCAGCCATACGCTTGAAGAAGGATACCTTTCCGACGATCTCATAGTTAAGTCCGTTGTCCCTTACGAAATCGTAGCCGGCTGAATACTTAACTACCTCGAAAACGATGTCCTCACATTCAGCGAGCGCATTCTCGTAGATTTCCTCAACGCTCTCGGCAATATATACTCTTTCGAGCGACGGGCAGCCCGTAAAGAGGTACTCTCCGAGGGTGTAAACGCCGTCATTGAAGTTGACTCTCCTGAGGTCGGGGCAATTCTGGAATGCGCCCTCGTCAACAACTGTATAATCGCCGCCGACATTAACCTCTGTCAGGGCGGTATTGCGGAATGCCGCCATTCCTATCCACGAAATACTGTCGCCGAAAACAACCTCGGAAAGAGCCGTGCAGTTTTCAAAAACAGAATTATCGACAAAGTAAGCGTTGCTCAGATCAGCGAATCTGATGTTCTCACAGCCCTCAAAGGCATTGTTTCCGATATAATATACCTTGCTGAAGTCAAAGCTTTCAAAAGTACAATATGCAAAAGAATAAGCATAAATCTCTACATATGAAGTGAGATTTACTTTTTTAAGCTGCTTGCAATTATAGAATGCATAATTGCCTATTTCGGAAACATTTTCCGGGACGGTAAACTCGTCGGTATCGGAACCGATAATGTAGTATTCGAGCGAATAGACTGGGGACTCATCATCGAAATCGTATTTGTAATACAGAGCCTTGCCGTCAGTTGAGTAATGCTCGTTATCACTGCTGACGGTTATATTTTCGATAGTGTTACAGCCTGCAAAGGCACCCAAGACATTAGCAACGCTTTTACCGATATAGACGCTTTTTACCTTTGTTCCTTCAAGTGCGCGCAAACCGATATATTCGAGTTTGTCGCCCAAATTAAGAGTTTCAAGATTCATGCAGTAAGAAAATGTGCCGTCTGTAATTTCCGCTACGGAATCGGGAATAGTTATTTCTTTAATACCTGTGCAGCTTGCAAACGCATAAGGTCCTATGTATTCAACGGTTTCGGGAATAGTGATATTTTCGATTCCCGAGCCGAAGAAGCACATATCTGCAATAATCGTTATTCCGTCGGGCACGGTGTAATCCGTTTCCGAGCCGAGATAAGCGAGAAGCACATTCTGACCGATAACGATCTCACCGTCGGGTGACTTCTCGGAAAGATAGTCGAGAACTCTTGTGCCGTCAAACACACTGTAACCGAAATATTCAAAACGGCAATCTTCGGGAATAACGATCTTGCTAAGGTTTATTGCTCCTGCAAATGCGCCGTTATCAATCACCTTTATTGTAGCGGGCAAGGTAATCTCTCTGAGTGTATAGCAGTCCATGAAAGCATTATTGGCGATAGTTGATACAGTAAAGCTTTCGCCATTGTATTCAACCTCTGACGGGATAACAACCTTCTCCGCAAGCAGAGAGTTGCCCTCATCATCGATCTCATATCCTATTACTTCAGCGTGCATACCGTCTTCATCAAGGTATGTAGCGGAGTAATACACGCCGTCGATCAAGAACATACTTTCGTCATATTCTTCCTCTTCCCAGAATGCCGCCGAGCTGACAGTGAAGGTCAGCGCAATCATAACTGCGGCAATCATCAATGCCAATAGTTTGTTCAGTCTTTTTTTCATAAACATTTCTCCATCTCTAAAAAATTTTGCAGATATATATCTGCATGTGAGAATTTTACCATTTTATTCCCTGAATGTAAATATATTTATTAAGAAAAATATAACCAAAAAATCACACGAAATTTTGTGACATAAGTCGAAATTCCGTGTGACTATTTTCCGTTTTGTTCAGTTACTCTCTGAGCGCAGACGATGTACCTTTGGTTAATCTGACGGGTTGGTCGGTAGCAGGTTGACAAGGTCAGCAGCTCCTTATCAGGCTGAATAAAAAGCCTTCTGCTTTCGTTGCGTTCGGCTATCTCCTTGCTGATAACCTCATATTCGAGCGTTTCCCAATAATTTGTTATATAGATTTTATCGCCCGGCTCAAGCTCGCTTATGCGGTAAAACATTTTCACGCCGTAAAAAATATTGTGGGCGGCAATAACGCAGTTTGTATTGTTTCCGCCGACAGGCAGTGAGGTTTTTGCGAGATATACGGCGCCCTTGCTCATATTCTCCTCGCTTGCGCCGTTGTAAACCGGAAGCCTGATGTTTTTTGACGGAACGGAAACATAACACAGTATGTCGCTTTTCGCTCCGTAATCGGCAGGGTTGAAATCGGGAGTTTCGTATGATTCCTGGTCAACAAGAGTTCGCTGACCGCTCAGATAAAGATTTTCGTTGTACTCTATCATCGCCTGTCTGAGCCTGTCAAAATTCTCGCTGTCCGCCACAGCCTCAAAGGCTTCAACGTTGTCGTCCGCCTGAACTCTGAAATAGGTTTTAAATCCGAGCGGAACAACCACAAGAACCGTGCCTGCGATCAAAAGAATTACTGCGATGATCCTGATCGCCTTACTCTGTTTTTTCTTCATTCTTCTTTTTTCTCCGTTTGATTTTGCTCTTTATTCCTCCGGCGGCAAGAACCGTGACAAAGATAACGCTTATGATTATTGCGGCAAGCTTTGCATAATCCTGCCATGTGTACTCTTTATCGACGGAAGGCTCCTCGATATCCTTTTCGGTGCTTCCCTCAGTTCTTTCCGCATGGACGAGCAGTCTGTGCGTATTTTTTCCGTAAGGTGTGCAGGTGATAAGAGTTATGATATCCCTGCCCTTGATGATGTGCAGGGACGAGCTGTCGTCGGGAAGTACGACTTCAATATTGTTAACCTTGTAAAACAGGGTTTCGTCAAGCACATGGATCTTGATAATATTATCAACTTTAAGCAGGTGCAGATCGGTGAAAAGCTTCGCCGACGGCAAGCCGCAATGGGCGGACAAAACCGCATGGGTGGATTCCCCTCCGACAGGCAGTGAGGTGTTTTCAAGGTGACCGACGCCTTTTACAAGAACGTCCTCTGTCGTGTGGTGATAAATCGGAAGATTAACCTTGATAGCCGGAATCTCAACGAAAGCCATAATATCATCTGTCGCAAGAAGCTCGTCGTAATTTCCGTCCGTAATCGGATAGGCGTCCGGGTCAAAGGGGTCGGTCAGAACAACGGCATTGTTGAAAAGGCTGTAATTATAGCGGTGAGCTGCGTCCATCTCGGCGGCAATCTCTTCCTTGCTCATTTTTGCGATCGCTTCGTTGTGGTTTGTGATGGATCGGCTGCTGTTCAATTCATACAGATAGTTTGAAATCGTCGGATAAAGGAAAACGGATATTCCAACCAAGAATGCAACCACTATGAAAATTGTAGTCATATTCTTTTTCACCGTTTTCCCTCCTTAAAATACGGGGCTGTCTTGAGTGACAGCCCCTCATAATTATCTATTCAGATAGGTTGATCTTTTACGATCAGTTAGCGCTATTGGACTTCTTTTTCTTTGTAACGATAAGCATTACAACTGCAACGCCCATGATAGCAATACCGACAGCGGTAAAGATTGCAGTACCGATACCACCTGTCTGCGGAAGTGTGAAGCCGTCGCTGTTTTCTACCTCAACTGTGTAAATACCTGCGGTAGTCTCAACCTCTGCGTCTGTGAAGTTAACCTTGATAGCCTCTGTAAGGAGATTGTAACCTGACGGAGCCTTTGTCTCGACGAGATAGTAGTCATACTTGTCTGCGTTTGCTTCGTACTTCTTAAATTCTGCAACACCGTTTACGTCAGTAGCCTTGTCAGCCTCAAGAAGGATACCGTCAATATCTGTATGAGGAATCTTAACTGCTTTGCCGGCGTCGATTTCATCTCTTGTAGCTGTTCTGTAAAGATCGAAGTGTGCATCGGCAAGCTTATGATTGCTGTCGCCCTTAGCATACTTATCAATCTTGATTTCGAAGGTTGTTACATCAACAGATGCTTCCTTCTGGTTGTGTGAATCCGTAACGAACGGATAGAAGGAATAATCAAATGTAACGGTGTTCGTCTCAACAGTATTAACTTCTGTTGTGTCGTCATCGTTAAGAGTTGCTTTGTAGCTGATAACAAGCTTCTTGCCGCCGTTTGCAGCCCAGTAAGCGTCGTACTGACCGTTGCTTACCGTGATCTTGTAGGTGTACTCAGCCGCTGCTGTTGTTGTGATGTCATAAGCCGATTCGGGAACTGTTACGCCGTCAACCGTCAATGTGATTGAAGCGGGATCAAGAGTAAGTCCGTCGGGCATGAGATCGGATACCGAAAAGGTCTTGTCGGTTGCGTTGGCGGAATAAGTCGGGATATCAACCGAAACGGTGTATGTAACCTTTTCTTTCTTTGTAACGCTGGTCTTGTCGGCAGTCTTTGTAACCGTAACCTCTGTCTTCTTAGCGGTGAATGTGTTGTCGTCGATTACATAAACACCGTTTTCAACTGTCGGCTCAAGCTTCTGGAACATGAGCTGATAAACCGAAGTTGAAGAAGTAGGTCTGATGAAATACTCGCCCATTGCAAGATCTGCGAATGTAGCTGTTCCCTCAGCTGCAACTGTCTCAGTCTTAACGGGAGCGATATTTCTTGCGGCAATATACTGAGGAAGATTTGCAAGCAGATCCTTCAGTTCCTGAGAATCGTCCTTAAGCTTTGCAAAGTTTTCAACGGTAATTGCTGTTGCATTGAAGGAAGTTGTGCCTGCAAAATAATCTGCAAAGTCGCTGTTCCAAGCATATGCAAGGGTGTTTGTAGCTGCATCATAAGTAATATCGATTACTTTGTATGCAGAAAGCTGGTCGTTGGGGACGGCCTGTTCAACCGTGATTGAAGCGGTTGATGCTGCCGTAACCGTTCTCGGTGCGGCAAACGCCATCATTGGCAGCATTGTAACGACCATAACAACTGCCAGAAGGATGGATAAGAGTGTTTTGTTCTTCATAATGTTTTTCCTTTCATTATTATTATTTTTATTTTGACGGCGTTGAGTGCGCCAAAACAAACATATTATATCCGTCGAAAAAACGGCAAAGCCCGAGTTCTTCCGACAATATTTGTTTACATTTTTTATTATATACATTCTTCTCATTTTTTCAAGGCTTTTCTGCAAATTTATATGGTTTTTTTTAATTTTTTTCATTATTTTTTCTCAAAAGGAAAATTAAAGGCGGCTCGAGCTTTTTCGTTCCGCAAAATGGCAAAGCTTCGCTTGACTTTTGCTTTTTAAATCTACATAAAAGCTTGAATAGACGGAGCTTTTATGTTCCGTTTTGTCAAAAATTATCATCTGTATATACTTAAAATATTTATCACAATTCATTGTCAATTTTCCACAATTATTTTGCTGAAATCCAAAATAAATTTTCACCCCAAAAGGTAAAAAAATAAAAAATCTGTTGAAAAAATTTTTCCGATATGATACTATTATATTAATTATAAAATCCGCAAATCTGTTCTGTGGATGATGTTGAAATAATTTAGGCAGGTATGTCAAGTTGTCTAAATTTTGTCGTATTTTTATGCAGGAGGAGATAATAATGTTGAAAAAAATCGGCAAAAAACTGATCAGCGTATTACTGGCTGTTACGCTGATTGCAACAACCTTTTTGGTTTTTGATCCAAGCATATTGGTTCAGAAGTCAAAAGCGGCTGTTGATGTCAAAAAGCTGGTCAACACCGTTGAACCGGCTATCAACTTCTATGTTCCGGAAACTATTTACCTCAATCCGGTCATCGGAAGCGGTTCACGGCCTTACAGCTTCCAGTATTTTGTTGACTGTGATGAAAACGGAACGCTTCACAGAAGCGCAACTCAGACCACGGGTACTGTTTATTTCTCGTGTTCAGTAGCTTGCGACTCCGTTTCCATCGTCTGGGAGAATGCAACGGTCAATACCTCGACCGTCAAGAAGACCTCACAGATAGTCAAGCAGACAATTAACAGCGGTTCAACCTCTGTGCGAAACGGCAGAGTCAAGGTTACCTGCACATATGTTGTCGGCGGCGTTACCTATCACGCATATGCCTATACATATATGTATTATCCCGAGCTTGATCTTCTTACCGGTGTTGCGGCATCGTATGTTTACAAGACAAGTATCGGTGACGAGCCTAAGCTTGCCGCATTTGCGTTCGTTACCGGTGTTCACTATGTCGGTAACAACACAAGCCTCAGCGGAGACGAGCGTGCTGTCAGCAACTACTATGACCAGTACACCACCTCTTCCTCAAAGGGTGCTTACGGTCTTTCACCGCTTATCCCGAACTGGTCTTCGTTAGCGTCGTTCGTTGTCGGTGATGACGGCGCAAACATTCCCAATTCGGAAATTTACTACGGCGAAACAACACCTTCAACAAGCTTCGTCAAAAGCTTCATCGAGAGCGGTAACGGCGGCGTTTATTTTCACAACAGAACCAGGGCAGGCGACACCGACAGAACATGGGGCAGCGCAAGCAATGCCTGGGGTACTCTCTATGTCGATACAAGCCGTATCACAAACTACAATCAGATTCCGAACCTTCGAGGCGGCTTTATCTGCCACTGCTACTTCAACTGCGGTGACGCCGGTAAGCTCGACACCTTCGGAACAACGGACGGAGCGATCAGCGTAACCTCAAACATCGACTTCAGAAACGGCGACGGTAAGGGCTACGGTATGACATCATCGGAGTCGCTCTCCGGTGCGGTTACTTCCTCGAACACCGACTACACAATGCAGGCTAACTTCTATTTCAAGCGTGGTAGCTCAAGCGGTGTTCACAGTAGATATAATTTCGGTTTCAGAGTAAGACCTGTTAACAAGGGCTCGCTCAGAAGCGCATACAGAGACGTTATTGAAAGCGGTATTCAGGCAGAAACAGCCTCAAGAAGCGGCTGGTCGGATTCATCTCAGAGCCAGTGGACAACCTATTACAACGCCCTGGCTTCTGCCCTCGACACAGCAGGAACGATTCTCGGAAAGCCGTACGCAACGGCAAGCGAGGTCAACACCGCTCTTTCGGCTCTTAATTCGGCAAAAGCAAACTGTGACAACATTATAAACGCAAACTTCAGCGCAGGTGAGGACAACGATATTTTACCTCAAGTTTATTTCTATGTTCCCGAAACAATTTACCTCAAGCCCTCGGACAATCAGACCTTCCAGTATTTTTATGGAGTTGAAACAAACGGCGTACCTAAAAAGAATATCAGTCTTTCAACAGCTCAAAACGGAGCGGGAATTTATTTCGCAGGTAAGAATTGTTCTCCGTCAAGCGTTACAATAACTGTTGAAGCCTCTTCAACCGGTGCAAGTTCATGGACGGATACAAGTACGAAAAATCTCTCATCAATAACCTACGGCGGTCAAAACTTTACAGGCTCAACGGCAAGCAGTACGGGTGTAACCTATTCTTCTTTCCCTGTCAACATTCAATGCACGGCAGGTAAGATGAATTCCGCAGTCACAGCGGCAGGATACCGCTTCCTTAAATGGACAGCTCAGTATGTTGTTGACGGTATAACATATTATACCTATGCTTATACGGTTTGCTACGCCCCTTATGACCAGGCTGTAACCGCTTCAACAAGAGCGTATAACGACAGAGGTGTTGAATCCGATTTACAGTCTATTGCATGGATAGTCGGAGTTACCGGAAGCAACACGGACGGAAACAGGGGAATAAATCAAAGCTCCTTTAATCCTATCAAGGACGTTATTCCCGTTCCGACAAATACTAATAATTCGGGCGGTATAAGTCAGGACGGAACAACCTATACAACGGGATCGTCGGGTACAAGCCGATTTGAAAACAGATCGGGCGGTACAGGTGATTCGGATCAAGGCGCTCAGGCTGTTGCACCGACAGGAAAACTGACTCTTGACTCAACCCGTTTCAGCAATCTGCAATATGTTCCGAACTTTAAAATAGGTTTTATAATATCTTATGTTAATGAGGGCAGTGCATCCGTAAACAGAAGACGCTTCGGTTATTATTTTTCGGATATAAGCTCAATTAGCTTTGATTCTCCGTCAGGCTACGGCTCAACGGATTGGAATCTTTATAACCGTGACGGCGTTGCAAACCGTGGTACATACATTATTTCCGACACTTCACAGGAAGCTACGAACGGTACGGTTACGAGAGAATACTGCCGCCCCCGTCTTGTATATAATTCAACGTGGAACAAGGAGGTCACCTCATCAACAACGGTCAGAATTATCGGTGCGGGACGTTTCGGAGTAAGAAAGAAATCAAATGACAGAACTTCAAACTCGAACAATGCGAATATTGTTCCCGTAGCTGTTACAGTTGTCAACAAATCCTCGCTCAGATCGGCTGTTCAGAATGCGGTTTCTGCCGCAAAACAGCAGAGCTGGTATGATAGCGACGGATATAATGTTTATCAAAACTCTATCCTTTCAATGGCAATAAATCTCGGAGAGCCTTCAAGAACCGCCACCTCAGGATCAGTTAATGACGGATCGCTTGTTCGTAAACCCGGTCAAATGACCGCAGTTTATCTTCGTGATAAAAATGCAGGTCCGGACTATAACGGAAACACGGGCGCAGCGATTATCGGTACTGAAACAGAATCAAAAACTTACTCATTTGGCGATAGAGGTTATGGATACTACAATAATATCCCCGGCTTCACCGCAAAGAGCTACTCCGTAACCTGCGGCTCAACGACCACAAGCAGTCTTCCGCAGGACAGCAATCACAACAATTTCTATTATATTAGAAATATAGACACTTCAAACGTAGACTGGAAATTCGTTTACACGCCGAACACCTACACGGTCACCTATGATACCAACGAGGGTGAATACAACGGAACAACGGCTGCAAGCTACTCCTCCGCAACATTCCAGTCAAAGTTCACCGTCGCTCAGATCGGCGGCACGATCCCTGCAAATCCGACCCGTATCGGTTGTACGTTCATAGGCTGGAAGTGCAGTGCAGACGGACTTACCTATCAGCCCGGCGATGTTATCAACTGGGATTTCGCTGAAAATGTTACATTTACGGCTCAGTGGAACTTCCTTGATTATGTAACGTTCTTCAACGAGAATTATGACGGTAAATCTGCTAACCTTCTCAATCCCGGAATTGAGAAAGAAGAAACCATTGCAACTTCACCCGCCGAAGATCACCATTATACACTTACAATTGATAAACAAGGCGCAGGTGCAATAAAACTTAACGGTGATGTCGCAGGAAGCGTTACAATAGCTGTTATGCCTTACACCTTCAGCGCAGGAACATACACTCTCAGCATTGAAAAGCTCTCAGGTATTATTGCCGGCGGCGGAGTTGTAATCGACCTTATCACAGACGACTCGGGAACAACCTTCAACCCGAGAAAGTATGTTTATTCAGGCAATAATCAAAACCAAAGCACAACGATCACCCTTTCTCAGGAGGAGGCGTCACAGGTCTGGGGTTACAAGCTCTGGCTGTGGCACGACGCATCGGTACACTACGCATCTTACCATAACGCTGTTGTAACTCCGAGAATTGAGGAAGGCAGTACCTCTAAGGGAAGCAGCGCTTTCGCCCACTCCTACAAGTACAACTTCCCGTACGAAAATCTTCCGGTTCCGGAGCGTGAGGGTTACACCTTCACAGGCTGGTACACAGCGGCTGACGGCGGCGAGCTGATTACAAACGAATCAATCGCTCCGTACTATGACAGAACGCTCTATGCACACTGGACGATCAATTCCTACACAGTCACCTACGACTACTCCACGAACGGCGGTCAGTCTGCTACAAAGAACTCAGACAGTTTTGTATATCACACCGCAGTTGACTTCTCCCCGAAAGCCACAAAGGACGGCTGGAGCTTCGTCGGTTGGAACACAGACGAGAACGCAACAACAGGCATCACAAGCATGATAATGCCTGCAAAGGATGTTACGCTCTATGCTATTTACAACAAGACGGTAACAGCTAACTTCTATTCGGGAATCAACAAGGCAACAAGCGAGAGCAAATCGGTAACGATCTGGAACAAGGCGACAAGCGGTACAGTCACAACCCCGACCTCATACACCTCAGTTTGGGACTTCCAGGGCTGGACAAACGATGATAAAACCGCCGCATCCACAACCGCAAAGGTTGACGCAGGAGCAGAAATTGCAATTCCTGCGGCTAAGGGAACGGTTAACTACTACGCCCTTTACAAACAGCTTCATACATTGAATTATGACGCTAACACAGGTTCGGGCGCTCCCTCGGCAACAACAAGCTTCGGCTACTACAACTCCTGCGGAATACAGAACAACGGTACTCATACAGTTTCAACGGTTGTTCCCGTCAAGGAAGGCTACACCTTCGCAGGCTGGTACACCAACAGCGACGGCACGGGTACAAAGTATGAGGCAGGCTCAACCTATACGAGCAACGCTGTATCCGATACCCTTTACGCACATTGGACAATCAACTCGTATAAGGTAACCTACAACTTCGCAGAAAACGGCGGTCAGTCTGCTACAAAGACTGAGGATATGGTCAATTATCATGCGGAAATCGACCTTACTCCCACAGCAACAAAGGACGGCTGGGTATTCGTCG
>JAEDFL010000071.1 GCA_016292785.1 Clostridiaceae bacterium
TTGTTGGCAATGAAGCGTGCGCTGATCGGCAGAATTTTCGTCTTGACCTCAAGGTTGTTTTCCCTGAGAGTTGTACCTGTTTCAACGATATCGACGATCACATCTGAAAGTCCGAGAATCGGAGCGATCTCGATTGAACCGTTGAGCTTGATGATATCAATATCCCTGCCGATGCTGTCGTAATAATTTGCGGCAATGTTCGTGAACTTCGTCGCAACGCGCAGGGTGCGTGTGCCGTCGTCCGTGAAGTCCTTGGGGCCTGCGACCGCCATATGGCATTTGCCGATGTCGAGGTCGATCAGCTCATAGACATTCGGCTCATATTCGAGCAGGATATCCTTGCCTGCAACGCCGATGTCAGCGGCACCTCTCTCAACATAGATAGAAACGTCGGAGGGCTTCACCCAGAAATACCGCACCTGCTTTTCTTCATTTTCAAAAATGAGCTTTCTGTTATTTTCCTTGATAGAGGGACATTCATAGCCTGCGGCTTCAAACATCGCATAGACCTTTTCGCCGAGACGCCCTTTCGGAAGCGCAACGTTAAGCATTGCAATCCCTCCTTAAATCAACCGTTTCTCTGTATTTCAGCTTTTCGGGAATTTCTCTCTGTGCGCTGACCGTCCTGCCCGAAGCAATAATTTTGTTCACCTCGGCGGCAACCGTCCTGCTGTCCGTGTCCGACGAATAAAGCAGAAGGACGTCAGCGTCATAGCCTGAGCTTTCCTGCTTGAGCTGTTCGAGCAGATCAAGATACAGCGCAAAACCGATAGCATTTGAGCTTCTTCCCATTTTCTGCATCATCTTGTCATACTGACCGCCTGCAAGAACTCCGTCGCAAATTCCGTCCACAAAGCCACGGAAAACAATGCCGCTGTAATAGTTCATATTGTTTACAACCGAAAAGTCAAAGAGAATTTTATCCGAAAGCGGCGAAGCGTCAAGCATTTCGGAAAGTGCTTTCAGCTCGCTCAATCCGTCCTCGGAGCATACGGCGGCAAGAGCTTCAAGAACCTTTTTGCGTTCTCCGCTCGCACCGACAAGCAGAGTCAGAGTTTCTGCCTTTTCCTCGCTCACTCCGTATTCGCCGCAGAGCTTAACAAGGTCGTGACCGTTCTTCTCCTCAATCAGCCGGATCGCCTTTTCCGCAAAGGCGGCGTCGGGACAGATATCGCCTAATATCTTTTGCAAAACTCCGAGATGCGAAATGTTCAGCACGAAGGAGTCGGAAATCTGAGCCAAGGTCTGAGCCGCAAGGCTGACGACCTCAAAAATATCATAGAGGTCAAGATCACCTATGCACTCCAAGCCTGCCTGCATTATTTCCTTGTAGCGGTGGGTGCTTTTGGAAATTCTGTAAACATTCTCGTTGTAAAATACTTTTTTCTTGCTGTTTGGAATATCCTCGCTGTTTTTTATTATGGAAAGGGTAACGTCGGGCTTGAGAGCCATGAGCTTTCCGTTTGTATCGTTAAATGTAATTACCCTGTCGCTGACAAGGAAATCCTTGTTGCGGACATAGAGGTCGTATTCCTCAAACTTGCTCATCTTGAACGGGGAATATCCGTAGCGGCGGTAAAGCGATCTGAGATTGAAAATCGCCTTTTCCTCGTTTTTCAGAAGTTTTTCATCAATCATTTTTTTCGTCCTCTTGCAGTCTTTCAATTATCATCTTATAGCCGCCGTTGCCGTATCCCATACAGCGGCTTATGCGGCTTATTGTCGCTGTGCTGACTCCCGTTTTCTGCGATATCTGAGCGTAGCTCATACCCTTGTCAAGAAGCTTTGCAACCGAAAGTCTCTGCGACATTTCAAGCACTTCCTTGATCGTGCAGATATCCTCAAGAAAAGCGTAACACTCCTCCCTGTTTTTCAAAGAAAGAAGTGCCTCACACAATTCATCTGTTGCGTCACTGTGCCAATTACACATTTGTCTCCCTCACTTTAGCACATTACTATGCTAACATAATATCACGGTGAAACGTGAAAGTCAAGGAAAAATATAAGAAAAATCGGAAGAAATAACGATACCAATATTTCATAATCTATTGACTACACAGCTTAAAATAGACTATAATTGTATATAAATAAAACTGCTTTATTATATCGCAGTCATCGGATTATGTAAATAGAATAATCGAGAAAGGAGATATAGTTAAAGACTTTTCATTAAACAGCTTTAATTATACATTCAAAAATGAAAAAAAATATTGAACTTGACAAAAGTAAAAAGGTATTTCCGATAATAACTCTTGTTATCGGCATTGCGATAATGCTCGTCCAGCTTATCACACGTCAAAATCTTATTGCGATAGTTTCCGCCGGCTACTGCATTGTTATGTCGGCTGTCATTGTCCTTTCGCTCATAATCAAAAAGAAAATTTATCTCCCGATGGTACTCGGCTATGCGGCGGCAGGCTTCGGAACCTTCCTCTTTCACGTTATATGGGGTGCGGACGCAGGCTTCGGTGCATTCACAAGCGGTAAAGCAGGCTGGTCGAGCGCAGAGCATACTCTGATGTCGGGTGAGGGCAGTATATTCACCCGTTTGCTCGGCAATTTTATTCTCGTTCTTCCTGCGGCTCTCGCTCTCCTCGGCATTACCATTGCCGCAAAGAAGGCTTTTAAATCGGGTGCGTTCAAGAAAGCGGTCAGCGCAGTCCTCGGCGTTCTGCTTGTCGGAACTTCGGTTTTCTATCTGCTCACAATGAATATGAGGACAAAGCCTGTCACTGAAAGAATGTGGGACGGTCAGGACGATTACCTCAACAATGTCGGTAAAAATACCGAGGACAAGCCTAATGTGCTTTTTATAATGATGGATGACCTCGGTTACGGCGATATTTCTCTAAACGGTGCGATATACGACACTCCGAACATCGACTCAATCGGAAAGAACGGACTGAACTTTGAGAATTTCTATTCGAGCTATTCCGTTTGTTCTCCTGCCCGTTTTGCGGCTCTTACGGGAAGATATCCTTACAGAGGCTATGCGGACAACGTCATTTATCCCACGGTGGACTGCTTCTCACCCTTTGCTCAGACAAGGGTTTTCAACAGCGTTGAGATGCTCAACAACACCGACGGTATGCTCGGTGACGAGATCACAATGGCCGAGGTATTCAATGCGGCAGGCTATAACACAGGCTGTTTCGGCAAATGGCATCTCGGCGATTACGGGGAGTATCTTCCGACCAATCAGGGCTTTGACTATTTCTACGGCAGTCATCATGTCAACGATATGAAACCGTTCTACCACGTCCGGGAGGAAAACGGCGAATATACTATTGTCCACGGCACGGACGAATTGAAGGATCAGTCCAAGGCAACGGAATGGATTCACGAGGAAATTTCCGAATGGATAACCGATAAGGTCACAAACAGCGACGAGCCGTTCTTCGCCTACTACACAAGCCCGTGGCCTCACGCTCCCGTTTTTGTCGGCGACGATTACAAGGGTGAGAGCGGTATGGGTACCTACGTTGACTGCGTGCGTGAATTTGACCACTACCTTGGCGAGCTTTTCGCAACGCTGGAACAGCTCGGTGTTCTTGAGGACACGATAATCGTGTTCACCAGCGACAACGGTCCTGCTCTTGAAGGCTCAACGGGTATTCTCCGAGGCGGCAAATACCTTGCCTATGAGGGCGGACAGAAGGTTCCGTTTATGATTCGCTGGGACAACAACAACGGTGCATTTGAAAAGGGCGGCACAAGAAGTCAGAGTGCGACACTCGTTGACCTTTTCCCGACTCTTATTGACCTTTGCTCTGTCACGGACAAGTCGGGCAACGGCTCGTATATTCCGACAGACAGGGAGATTGACGGAGTTTCCATGACCTCGCTTCTCAAAGATGACAGCGTTATCCACACCGAGGAACATCCGATTCTTCATATGAAACGCCGTCAGGTCAAGGCGATCCAGTATACCGTCCCGACCTCTGAGGTCAAGAGCCGTGAGGAATATAAGGACTATGACTACTCCGTGCTAAAGGATAACGACTACATAACCTTTAAATATTTCAAGAATATTCAGAACGACAATTCTGCGTTTTTTGACAAATACCGCAAAAACTGGCTTCACATTCTCACCGACGATGAGGGCGAAAACTACAACAGAACTCCTGCCTATCCCGAGGTTTCCGCAGAGATGAACGCTCGGCTTGACGAAATTCAAAATGATTTTGAAGCCAATCCGAGAGGAATGTTGAAATAATGCCGCCGCTTTCGATAATGATCAAGCCTGCCTCCAGTCTTTGCAACCTCAGGTGCAAATACTGCTTTTACTGCGATGTTGCGGCAGGACGTGAGGATTTCAGCTTCGGTATAATGAATGCCGACACTGCGGAAAAGGTCATCGGATCGGCACTTGATTTTGCCGACGGCGAAAGCGTTTCCTTTGCCTTTCAGGGCGGCGAGCCTTTGCTTGCAGGCAGAGCTTATTTTGAAAATTTCACCGAAACGGTCAAAAAGCTTAACCGAAAAAATTCCCGAATTTTTTACGGTCTGCAAACCAACGGAACTCTGATCGACGACGAGTGGGCGGAATTTTTCACAAGAAATGAATTTCTTGTCGGTCTGAGCCTTGACGGAGATTTTGAGGGTAACCGTTTCCGTGTTGATGCAGAGGGTGAAAATCCGTATTTCAAAATTCTCCATGCGGCGAATACGATGAAAAAACACGGTACGGAATTTAATATCCTCACCGTGCTGACAGGCTACTGTGCCGAAAATGCCGAGCGAATATACAAGTATTTCAGAGAAAAAGGCTTCCGCTATCTTCAGTTTATCCCGTGTCTGCGTCCTTTCGGCGACAGCTCCGAGGGCGAAATGTATATGACGGACGGGCAGTATGCCGACTTTCTCATTCGTATTTTCAATCTGTATGTCAAGGACTTCGTTCGCGGCAATTATACGAGCATACGCTACTTTGACAACCTTGTCAGAATGTATCTCGGCCAGCCGCCCGAACAGTGCGGAATGTGCGGTCACTGTACACACCAGTTTGTTGTTGAGGGCAACGGCAATGTTTATCCCTGCGATTTCTACTGCACCGACGAATGGCTCCTCGGCAACATCAATTCAACCGAGCTGAAAGCTATGGCGGAGAGCGAAAAGGCAAGGCGCTTCATTGCGGAAAGCCTTAAAATTGATCCGAAATGCAGGAGCTGTAAATACTTTCCTCTTTGCAGAGGCGGAGGCTGTAAACGTCAGCGTCTTGACGACGCACACTGCGAAGCGTACAAGACCTTTTTCTCCTCCTGCCTGCCCCTGTTTAGGGTGTTCGGAACAAAGAAAAAATAAATGAATTTATATAGCAGAAGTGACAATCTGCGGCTCCCTTGCAACAAGGGGAGGCTGAATTAGTTACTGCAAGCTTTAAAGTTTCCACGTCTAAGGTCTACTGTCTAAAATCTAAAGTCTAACTTGGGGAAGGTGCCGAGGAACGAGGCGGATGAGGTGTTAGAATATAAAAATCAAGCAGAAATTGAATTTAATCAGACTTGCTCCACCTCATCACCGCCTGACGGCGGAGCTTCCCCTCAAGGG
>JAEDFL010000072.1 GCA_016292785.1 Clostridiaceae bacterium
ATAACTCTGACATTGAAGATATCCTCAAACCGTTTGTCGCGAAGACAGCCGAGTGCCTTGACCGCCGCAATCTGAGAGGCGGTCAGCTTGTCTTTTTTCGGCTCAATTCCGACAAGCTCAAAAGCCTTTTCTTTATCCATTATGATATCCCCTTTCAGGAAAAATTATAAAAAAATCACTGCTGTTTATGATAACATATCAATATAACCGTGTCAATAATTTATCGCAGTCAGATAATGTCAGATAATGTAAGACCAATCGTTTTTTGACTTTATTCTCAGTCAGCTTATTGACTTTAAGTTGTTAAACAATTATAATCAATCTCAGAAAGTAAAAGGAGGAAAAAACTATGACAACAGCAGAATTTATTGACGAGATTGGCGTTTCCTTTACAGGAAAAATTCTGGGTGAGCCGATTAACTGCGGTGCAGGACTTTCGATTGAAAACGAAACTGACGGCGGAGCAGATGATTCATATATTCTCATTAGCGGCGATGTCACATCAAAAATGTACCGTGATTTTATCGCCTCTCTTGAAGCAACGGGACGTAAAAAGACCTTTCACCGTGAGATAAACGGCAATATCTTTGTCGAGTTTGAAAACGGAAAGAATATAATTTACACTTACTATACAGCCGAAACTCAGCTTGCCCGTGTTATAATCGACAACGCAAGCTCTCCGCTTTCGGAAATGGACGACAATGCCGACGATGTAAGGGGTAACACGGCTCTTATGCAGTTTTCGCTCAAATACGGCAAGATGCTCCGTTATGCAAGCTGTGACTGCGGAATGTTGTATGTATTAAGACTGCGTGACAATTCGGTAATTATCATTGACGGCGGAGAAATTGAACAGTCCACCGAGGAAGCCTGCGATGAATTTATGCGCCGTCTTGAAGATTTGACGCAGACTCAGAAGGGCGGCAAAATCAGGGTGTCGGCATACATATGCACCCACAATCACGACGATCATATGGACTTCTTCATCAAGCTCCTCAAGCGTGAAAAGGATGTGCTTGAGGTTGAGCGTGTTATGTTCAACTTCCCGTCAAAAACTCTTATAGGTTATGTTCAGGATGCAGATGTGTCCTGCACCGATCTTCTCCGTGAGAGAATAAAGAAATACGCTCCCAACGCAAAGTTTCTTAAATTGCACACCGGTCAGACCGTGCGTTTTCCCGATGCAAGGCTTGAGGTGCTTACAACTCACGAGGATATTCTTCCTCGCTCCTACCGTGCGGCAGACGGTCAGACATACCGAAGCATCAACGAAACTACGACTGTCTTTCAGATCATTTTTGACGACTGCTCTGTTATGTTTCTCGGCGACGCCGAGGACGCAAACGGAGAGGCTCTGCTCTCTCTTTACGGCAAAAACTCGATGTCCTGCAAATATTTGCAATGCGCTCATCACTTGATAAACGACGACAGGAACATTTACGGAAATGTCAAAGCCGAAAAGCTCCTTGTTCCGCAGTGCCGCTATATCGCAATGTCCACAGAAAAGGATAACACACGGTATCTGACCTCTCTTTTCGGTGCGGAAAATATGTACTTTGCAGGCGACTGCACCTATGTTTTCACGGTTGAGGACGGAAAAACCTCGGTCGATTACTTTGAGCCAAAGGGCTATCTTTACGACAACAGCGGATATTAAATCCGAATAATTCAGCCGTTTTGAAAATGACTTTGTCGGTCATTCAAAACGGCTTTTTAAAAATCAGTATTCCGATACAACGGTCTGTTTAGTTATGTTCGTTTTCCATAGTATTCCCGCTCTATCCATGTCATAAGAAGCCTGACTATCCTGTCCTGTTCGTTTTCCGTCAAGGCTCTGCCCTGCGGAACTCTGTACCATTTGTTAAGACAGCCCCTGCAACAGCAGGCACAGGCGTGCTGGGCGACAAAAACGGGATGCCCCCTCATCGGGGTCTGCTTGCCGTCATTCGGTATAACCGCAGGAGCAAGCCTTTTTGAAACAAAATCGGCGGCATGTGAACGGATCAGGTCAAGTCCCCTTTCGTCAATATATTCAATGTCCTTTTTCGACAGGTGAAAGCCCGAACGGAATTTCGACCTTTTCAGCTTTTCAAGAGCTTCGTCAACGGTTTGCACGTAAATCCTTCTTTTTATCAGTTTGATTTATTATATCACAGCAACAGTAAATTTTCCAGTATAAAAGACGCAGTATTTTTTCGATATAAATGACCGATTGACAACAGGTTTTTATATGTGATAGAATTAAAAAAATTGCACGAACCGAGGTAATAAAAGTGAGTAAAAACAAAGTCGCCGTTATCACGGGCGCAGGATCGGGAATAGGTCTTGCCACAGCCGAAATGCTCAGAGACAAAGGCTATACGGTTTACAATCTCAGCCGTCACCCTGCCGCCGAAGAAAAAAGCAAATTTATCTTTGCCGATGTTTCCGACAGCGAAACGATCGGCACGGCTGTTGAACAGGTTATTTCGGAAAGCGGACGAATTGATCTTCTTGTCACTTCGGCAGGAATGGGAGTTTCGGGTGCGGTCGAGTTCATCGAAGAAAACGATATGAAGCGGCAGTTTGAGGTCAACCTTTTCGGAACGATAAACACGGTCAAGGCTGTTCTGCCGCAGATGAGAAAGCAAAAAAGCGGCAGAATAATCTGCATAAGCTCCGTTGCCGCAGTTTATTCCATTCCGTTTCAAGCCTATTATTCGGCTTCAAAGTCGGCAATCAACGCTTTTGTTGACGCTCTGTCAAACGAGGTCAAGCCGTTTGGAATAGATGTCTCCTCGGTTATGCCGGGCGATATTTCAACAGGCTTCACAGCCGCAAGAAGCAAGACAAATGCCGGCGACGACGTTTATTCGGGAGTTATCGGCAATGCGGTTTCCGCAATGGAAAGGGACGAGAAAAACGGTATGACGCCCGAGTCGGTCGCAAGGCTCGTTGTAAAGCTCGCAGAGAAGAAAAAAATTGCTCCGCTTTACACGGTCGGAGTGAAATACAAGGCTCTTGTTTTCATATCAAGGCTCTTCCCTCACAAAACGGCGGTCAGCATCGTCGGAAAAATGTATAAATAATCTACGAAACAGAACACTATTTTAAAAAAACAGTTTAACATTTGCATATCCGCCGAAATTCAACGAAATCAGGCGGGACGCATCAGAGAAAAAACCGCCGAGCCACTTGATCGGATGTGAAATTTCACACCGTTAAAATGGCTGATCGGCGGTAAAATATTTATAATCGAAATACGGACAAATTGCCCGAGCCGGAAATGTGCTCAGCTTTCTCTCGGCAGACAGACGTAATGATGTCTGATATTGAGATCCTCGGTCATATCAAGACCGTGCGAACCGCAGCCGCCGTCAATCTCGTGACAGCCGTGATCCATGGCAAAGCCGAGCAGGGTGTCGTGATTCTTCCAGTTTGTCTTTATAAGCTCATAGAACTGCGAGAATGCCGCTGAATTTTCACGAAGCTGACCGAGGGATATCGGAGCTTCGGGGCCGTTCTTGTGCATTACCGAATCATAGTTGCCGTTGTAAACAACGATGAAATCGTACTTATCCTCAATTATGAGCTGAGCCGCCTTTGCGTTAATCTCGGGTTCGGTTTCATAAATGAAATAGTCCATATCCCTCTCAAGGAAAATCTTTCCGATACTGCAGGTATCGTCTCCGATAATCGCAACCCTTTTTCCTGCACGGATAAGTGCATCAAAGATCGTATCAACCGTCAGCACGGGCTTTCTGTAAGACTGAATACCGTGAACCTCAGGCTGTGCGCCCGAATACATTGTGGCAAAGCAAACGGGCGTTACCGACGGCATAACCGTGCGGAACTGAATTGCAAGCTCGGTGCGTTCAACAGTATCCTCGAGAAATTCGGGATATTTGTCCTCTATCCACTGTGCGATAGCGTCGGGATTATACATAAACACTCTGTCCGCCTTGCGTCCGTTCAGCTTTTTCTCGGCATAGTCTGTCAAAGCCTTTGCAGGCTCTGCCGCTTCTTTCGGCGGCTCAATACCGATTACATCGCAGATTGCCGCACACAAGGTGTCAAGTGAAAGATTGTTATATTCGCCCATTTTAAACACTCCTTTTGTGGTATGTGAGTATAATATCACAGAAAAAAACAATTAGCAAGAAAAAAACTGCCGCAATAAGAGCAAGTCGTTTCCGCTCTCAGGCGACAGTTATTTTTTATACTTATTTAATCACTCTGACTCTGATAACGCCGTCAATAGCTTCAAGAGCTGCAACGTCTACCTCAGCGTCGGCAACGGAATATCCGTATGCTCCCCTGACTGCACTCTTAGCGTCTGCGCCGAGCACGGCTTTAACGGCTTCAACGGCTTCCGCCTTGTGAATAACGCAGGTTCTTGCACCGTCAACTTTATCAAGCGGCATTCTCGGCATATTTACGGAGTTGACGATCTCGCCCTTTTCGATATATGCGATAAGCTCGTCTGCCGCCATCACGGCACAGTTATCCTCGCTTTCGGGAGTTGAAGCTCCGAGGTGAGGAATTGCGATTACTCCGTCAACGCCGATAACATCGTCCGACGGGAAGTCAGTAACATAAGCGGCGGCTTTTCCGCTCTCAAGTGCGGCAATAATGTCGGCGTTGTTTACAAGTCCGCCTCTTGCAAAGTTAAGTATTCTTACTCCGTCCTTGCAAAGTGCAAGAGTGTCCTTGTTGACGGTATCCTTTGTGCCGTCGTTGAGAGGAACGTGGATTGTGATATAGTCGCTCTTTCTGAAGATATCGTTGATGTCCTCAACAACCTCTGTTTCGGCTGAAAGAGCGGATTTCACACCCTCCGAAAGGAAGGGATCGTAGCCGACTATCTTCATACCGAGAGCCTCAGCCGCCTGAGCGACCTTGAAGCCGATTGCGCCCAGACCGATAACACCGAGTGTTTTGCCCATTATTTCGGGGCCTGCAAACTGAGACTTGCCTTTTTCAACGAGCTTCCCGACAGCTTCGCCCTCGCCCTTGAGTCCCTTGCACCAATCGTATGCGGCGGTAACCTTTCTCGAAGCGAGAAGCATTCCGCAGATAACAAGCTCCTTAACTGCGTTTGCGTTTGCGCCGGGAGTGTTGAAAACTACAATGCCCTGCTCGGCGCACTTGTCAACAGGAATATTGTTTGTTCCTGCTCCTGCACGGGCAATGGCAAGAGTTTCGGGAGAAAAAACAGTTTCGTGCATCGAAGCTGATCTGACCATTACGGCAGTCGGATTTTCACAGCTGTCAGAGCAGGAATATTTGCCGTCAAAACGGTCTGTACCGCAGGCGGCAATTTTGTTGAGAGTAAGAATATTATACATAAAATTATCTCCTTTTATAAAATAAGGCTGTTCCGTTAAAGGTAAAGGCAACACAAGCCTTCCCCTTGAGGGCAATGTCATTAACTTAAGAGCGAAGAAAAAAGTTGCACAAAATGACGATGTAA
>JAEDFL010000028.1 GCA_016292785.1 Clostridiaceae bacterium
CTTACATTGTTTAGGCGGTCAGACCCTCACGGGTTCAAGTCCCTTTATCAAATATTTATACCAAAGAAAAAGAGCCGCAATGCGACTCTTTTTCTTTGGTGCAGGAGAGGGACTTGCCGTATGCTTCAGCTTCACCTGTTTTGTTAGCATTATTTACTGTTTTCTTTGGCGGTACGACACGAGGCAATTAACATTATTCGTATAGTTGCGCATTTTGAAGAAAGCGATTTAAATGTTTTCTCATCTATATAATCAGTCTTATATAACAGTTCCAACCAATATCCGGTTTCACTTGCCTCTTTCAATGCAATTTCGAGCTTTGAAATAAAATCCTTTTTTCCCTGAGCGTATTTTGCTTCATAAATGTTTGCTCCGATTGAAGTTCCGCTTCTTCCTATTTGATTGGAGATAATTGACTCCCGTTTTTCTTTTAATTGTTTTACAAGCTTAATTATTTCAACAGAAAAATCCATTGATAAGTCCGCAAGTTTATTTTCTTTCATCTGTTTATCTCCTCTTAAATAATTCACTGATGTCTCGCCCCGGCGAAGTGATGTTATGCTCCGCATGATGATGTTGCTCGTTCCTCGCAATGATGTTATGTTTGCCGTTCTCAAGCGAAGCGTCATCATAAGGCGAAGCCGTCATCATTAGCTCTCGCTACATCTTTTGCCGAAAGGCAAACATCATTCAAAAAACCTGATTTGTCTTTCGACAAATCAGGTTTTTTGTTGGTGCAGGAGAAGGGACTTGAACCCTCATGAACTTGCATTCACTAGAACCTGAATCTAGCGCGTCTGCCGATTCCGCCACTCCTGCAAAATATAACAGCTCCGATTTTTACACGGCGAGCCTTTCCGAGGCGGGGCGCACAGCCTGATCCGCATAAAAGATTATATCATAGAACGCAGAAAAGTCAAGATTATTCTTCGCTTTTTCTGAGATTTGCAATTATTGATATATAATGATATAATGTTTTGAAAACTTTTTTGGAGCGAACGCTATGTATCATTTCTTTGTGCCGCAGGAAAATATATACGACTCTCAGGTCGTTATCACGGGCGGCGACGTCAACCACATAAAAAACGTTCTGCGTATGAAGCCGGGCGAAAAATTTGTTGCCAACGACGGAGAGGGCGCAAGCTACTGCTGTGCGATTCGAGAATTTTCGGGTGACAGGGTGATTGCCGATATCGAAAAGGGACAGCTTGAAAACACGGAGCTTCCCGTTCGTCTTGTGCTGTTTCAGGGACTTCCGAAAGCGGATAAAATGGAGCTTATCATTCAAAAAGCGGTCGAGCTTGGAGCGGCGGAGATTGTCCCCGTAGAGATGACACGGTGCGTTGTAAAGCTTGATGAGAAAAAGAAAAAAAGCAAGCTCATCCGTTGGCAGTCGATAGCCGAAAGTGCGGCGAAGCAATCGGGCAGAACCGTTGTTCCCGAAGTCAGAAATGTGATGTCTTTTAACGATGCGCTCAAATATTCCGAGACGCTCGATATGCTTCTTGTTCCCTACGAATGTGCCGACAGCGTGAAAAAACTGCGTGAAAAAATCGACCTGCTGAAAGGCGGAATGAGCGCAGGAATTTTCATCGGTCCCGAGGGCGGCTACGACGAAAAAGAAATTGAAAAAGCGAAAGACTGCGGCGGCGAAATTGTTTCGCTCGGTAAAAGAATTTTGCGGACTGAGACTGCGGCGATTACTGCACTTTCAATTTGTATGTTCAATATCGAAGCGAATTTATAAAGGAAAATTTTTATGTTACCGATTGATTTTTCAAACAGAATGAAAGAAATTCTCGGCACGGATTTTGAAAAATTCGAGGCCGCTTTTTCCGAGTCTCCCGTGCGCTCCTTTCGTGTGAACACAAACAAAATCAGCAAAGAAAACTTTGAAAAAATCAATCCGTTCGGCGGAGAAAAAATTCCCTATGCCGAAAACGGATTTTACTTTGACTGCGACGGGATCGGCAACCATCCTTACCATCACGCAGGAATGATCTACATTCAGGAACCTTCGGCTATGGCGGCGGTTGCAGGCGTTGAAATTCAGAGCGAACGGAACATTCTCGATCTCTGCGCCTCTCCCGGAGGCAAATCAACCCAGGCGGCGGCGAAAATCCCCGACGGAATACTTGTTTCCAACGAGATTATTCCGTCACGCTGTAAAACTCTCACGGGCAACATTGAGCGAATGGGGTACAAAAACGTTATAACAACCTGTACCGACGCAAAAAAGCTTGCCTCGCTTTTCGGTGAAGTTTTTGATCTTGTGATTGTTGACGCTCCGTGTTCGGGCGAGGGAATGTTCCGCAAGGACGAAAACGCTCAAACCGAGTGGAGTCTTGAAAACGTTATTCGCTGTGCCGAACGACAGCACGAAATTCTTGACGAGATCAAAAGCGTGCTGAAAATCGGCGGACTTCTGCTCTATTCCACCTGCACGTTTTCGCTTGAAGAAAACGAAAAAAATGTTGACAGATTTCTTTCGGAAAATAAAAATTTTGAGCTGATAAGCGTTGATGAAAATTTGAAAAAATTCACGGCGGACGGAATAAATTTTGACGGATGCCGAACGGAAAATATTTCCGAATGTCGAAGATTTTATCCTCACCTTGCAAAAGGCGAGGGACAGTTCTTTGCCCTGATGCGTAAAACGGACGGCACGGGAATTGAGGAGCTTCCGCAGACCGCTCTCTGTGAAATTCCGAAAAACGAGCAGAAAATAATTTTTGATTTTCTTGATGAAACGCTGACAGACTACGATAAAAAAGCCGTGAAAAAATACAAGGAAAATTTTGTTTATTTTTCTTCGGATTTTCCCGTTCCTTACGGCGCTTTTTCCTGCGGAGTGACGATAGGAAGTCTGCAAAAAAATTATATAAAGCCTCATCATCAGTTTTTCTCGGCAATGGGAAAAATGTTCAGGCAAAAAATCGAGCTTGACCTTGAACAGGCTGAAAAATATATCCACGGCGAAACCGTTCCCTGCGAATTTGAAAGGGGTTGGTGCGCCGTTATGACGGAGGGTTGTCCGATCGGCGGCGCAAAGGCGGTCGGCGGCACGGCAAAAAATCATTATCCGAAAGGCTTGAGAACGCTTTAATTTTTTGGTATTTGAGGTTGTTATGAATAAAAGGAATAAAATTTTCGATGCTTTCAAAGCCGCTTTTCCGCACACCCTGCCGATTCTTACGGTGACTTCGGCAGAAAAATGTATTAAAAGACACTATTTTAACTAAATCACATTGACTTTATCGGTTAAAAGTGATAAATTATTTCATATATATTATAAATATGGAATTTCCGATAAACAGGAAGTTGCAATAATTCAGAGGTGAAAAAAATGGTCATTACCGAGCTTCTTGAAAGGAACGCACGTCTTTATCCTACGGACACGGCTCTCGTCGAAATCAATCCGTCGGTAGAGCGTGACAATGCCGTTACATGGCGTGAGGCAAGCCTTATCGAGAGCGCAAGCCCCGACGCACCATACCGCCGTGAGCTTTCATGGAAAGACTTCGACCGCAGGGCAAACCGATTTGCAAATCTTCTTTTGAGCCGAAACGTTAAGAAAGGTACAAAGGTTGCGATCCTTATGATGAACTGCCTTGAATGGCTTCCGATTTATTTCGGAGTTCTCAAGGCGGGCTGTATCGCCGTACCGATGAACTACCGCTATTCAAGCGACGAGATAAAATACTGCCTTGAGCTGGCGGACGTTGAGGTTTTTATCTTCGGTCCCGAATTTATCAGCCGTGTAAATCCGATACATAACGAGCTTGATAAAATCAAAATCACTCTTTTTGTCGGCAGTAGCTGCCCCGAATATGCCGAGGACTGTATGACTCTTATCGGCTATTGCTCGTCCTCAGCTCCGCCGATAAATATAGATGAAAACGACAATGCCGCAATATATTTTTCCTCGGGCACAACGGGATTTCCCAAGGCTATTCTTCACTGTCAAAAAGCTCTTTACTGCTCCTGCCTGACAGAGCAGAAGCACCACGGTCAGACGAAGGACGACGTTTTCCTCTGTATTCCTCCTCTCTACCACACGGGCGCAAAAATGCACTGGTTCGGCAGTCTGCTTTCGGGCGGAAAGACGGTAATTCTCAGGGGAATTAAACCGGAGTGGATTCTCAGAACGGTCACGGAGGAGAAATGCACGATAGTCTGGCTTCTCGTTCCGTGGGCGCAGGATATACTTGACGCCATTGATTCGGGCAGGATCAACCTCGATCATTATCTGCTCGACCAGTGGAGGCTTATGCACATCGGCGCACAGCCTGTTCCGCCGAGCCTTATCCACAGGTGGATGAAGATATTCCCCCACCATCAGTACGACACTAACTACGGACTCAGCGAGTCGCTCGGACCGGGCTGCGTTCACCTCGGAGTTGAAAACATTGACAAGGTCGGAGCGATCGGCAAGGCAGGCTATCTCTGGGAAACAAAGATAATTGACGACAGCGGCAACCCCGTAAAGCAGGGCGATGTCGGAGAGCTTGCGGTCAAGGGTCCGGGAGTTATGCTTGAATACTACAACAATCCCAAGGCGACCGATGAGATACTCAAGGGCGAATGGCTCTATACGGGCGATATGGCAAAGGAGGACGAGGACGGTTTTATCTACCTCGTTGACCGCAAAAAAGATGTTGTCATCTCCGGCGGCGAGAATATCTATCCCGTACAGATTGAGGACTTCCTGCGTCAGCACGATAAAATCAAGGACGTTGCCGTTATCGGTATTCCCGACCACAGACTCGGCGAGATCACGGCGGCGATAATTGAAATAAAAGAGGGTATGACCTGCACCGAGGAGGAGATCAACAAGTTTTGTGAGGATCTTCCGAGGTACAAGCGTCCCAGGAAGATAATTTTTGAAAAAGTTCCCCGTAATCCGACCGGCAAGATAGAGAAGCCCGTGCTCAGGGCGAAATACTGCAAGGGCAGACTTGTCGAAGCTCAGATCACGGGATAATAACAGGGAGGTATAAGAAAATGAAGCAGTTGATGCTCGGCAACGAAGCCGTTGCAAGAGGACTTTACGAAGCCGGCTGTTCCTTTGTTTCCAGCTATCCCGGAACTCCGAGCACGGAGATAACGGAATTTGCCGCAAAATATAAGGAGATTTACGCCGAGTGGGCTCCGAACGAAAAGGTTGCCGTTGAAGCGGCTTTCGGTGCCTGTCTTGCAGGCAAGAGAAGCTTCTGTTCGATGAAGCACGTCGGACTTAATGTTGCCGCCGATCCCGTGTTCACAATAGCTTATACGGGAGTAAACGCAGGTATGATAATCGGGGTTGCGGACGACGCAGGTATGCACAGCTCGCAGAATGAGCAGGATTCACGTCACTATGCAATCGCCGCAAAGCTTCCGATGCTTGAGCCTGCCGACGCAGAGGAGTCCCTTGAATTTACCAAGCTCGCATACGAAATTTCCGAAAAATACGACACACCCGTCTTTATCAAGATGTGTACGAGAATTGCTCACTCTCAGAGCGTTATCGAAACCTCGGAGAGAGAAGAATTTTCAAAGACATATGAAAAGAACGGAGCAAAATACATTATGATGCCCGGCAATGCAAAGCGCAGGCATCCGATCGTTGAGGAGAGGACGGCGGCTCTGACCGAATATGCCGAAACCTCACCGATCAACCGACTTGAAGACGGAAACGACCGTTCAATCGGAATAATAACCTCCAGCACAAGCTATCAGTACGCCAAGGAGGTCTGCGGCGACAAATATCCCGTGCTAAAGCTCGGTATGATAAATCCCCTGCCGATCAGGAAAATTCTTGATTTTGCAAACTCTGTCAGCAAGGTTATCGTAATTGAGGAGCTTGACGGCATAATCGAAGCTCATTGCCGCAATATCGGCGTTAAGGTTACAGGCAAGAAATTGTTCAGTTGTATCGACGAGCTGAGCCAGAATATCGTTGCCGACAAGCTCGGCTTCACTCCCGACATCGGAAAGAAGCTTGACGAAAACATTCCGGCAAGACCTCCGGTAATGTGCGCAGGCTGTCCGCACAGAGGACTTTTCTACACGCTCAAAAAGAATAAGCTCACCGTTATGGGCGATATAGGCTGTTACACGCTCGGCGCAGTCGCACCTCTTGCGGCGATCGACACAACCATCTGTATGGGTGCGTCGGTTTCGGGTATTCACGGCTTCAACAAGGCAAACGGCGGAGCGAGCGACGGCAAGACCGTTGCCGTTATCGGCGATTCGACCTTTATGCACTCAGGCGTTACGGGACTTATCAACATAGCATATAATGAGTCCAACTCGACCGTTATTATCCTTGACAACTCTATCACGGGTATGACGGGACACCAGCAGAACCCGACAACGGGATATAATCTCAAGGGCGATCCCTGCACAAAGATCGACCTTGAGGCTCTCTGCCGCTCGGTCGGAATAAAGAGGGTAAGAGTAGTCGATCCGTACAATCTCAAGGAATGTGACGATGCGGTCAAGGAAGAGCTTGCCGCAGACGAGCCTTCTGTTATTATTTCAAGACGACCGTGCGCCCTCCTGAAATATGTCAAGCACAACGGACCTATCACTGCCGATCCCGAAAAGTGCATAGGCTGTAAGTCATGTATGAAGATCGGCTGTCCTGCAATCAGCATTGTTGATGGCAAGGCGAAGATCGACTCAACCCTTTGCACCGGATGCGGAGTTTGCAGTCAGCTTTGCAAATTCGGTGCGCTTGATAACGGAAAGGAGTCCTGAGCTATGCAGACGAAAAACATTATGATTGTCGGAGTCGGCGGACAGGGAACCTTGCTTGCAAGCAAGCTCCTCGGCAGGCTCCTGCTTGAAAAAAACTACGACGTTAAGGTCAGCGAGGTTCACGGAATGAGCCAGAGAGGCGGAAGCGTTGTGACCTATGTACGCTACGGCGACAAGGTTTATTCCCCGATCATCGACAAGGGTGAGGCGGATATTATAATCTCCTTTGAGCTTCTTGAAGCGGCTCGCTGGACGGAATATCTCAAACCCGACGGAACAATTATCACAAACACTCAGCAGATCAATCCCATGCCCGTAATCACGGGAGCGGCAGAATATCCGACCGAGCTTGTTGAAAAAATCAAGGCTCTCGGAGTTAATCTCGATGCGATTGACGCACTCTCCCTTGCGGAGCAGGCAGGAACGGCGAAGGCGGTCAACCTCGTTCTTATGGGCAGACTTTCAAAATATTTTGACTTCACAACCGAGGAATGGATGGGAGCGATTGAAAAGAGCGTTCCCGAAAAATTCCTTGAAATAAACAAAAAAGCATTCACACTCGGCAAGGACGCATAAAATAGGAGAGATCATATGGAAAGATATTATCAGAAAGAAATCGAATGTGCCGCACCGGAAAAAATCCGTGAGCTGCAAAACGAAAGACTTGTAAAGCAGGTCAAGCACGTCTGGGACAACGTTCCCTATTACAGAAAGAAGATGGAGGAAAAGGGCGTTACCCCCGACGACATCAAAAGCGTTGACGATCTCCACAAGCTTCCGTTTCTCAGCAAGGACGACCTTCGTGACGCATATCCATACGGTCTTCTTGCCGTTCCGAAAAGCGAATGTGTAAGAATCCAGTCCACCTCCGGCACAACGGGCAGACGTGTTGTTGCTTTCTACACTCAGCACGACGTCGATCTCTGGGAGGACTGCTGCGCACGTGCCATCGTTGCGGCAGGCGGAACAAAGGACGATGTTTGTCAGGTATCCTACGGCTACGGTCTTTTCACGGGCGGCCCCGGACTTAACGGAGGCAGTCATAAGGTCGGCTGTCTCACACTTCCGATGTCCTCCGGCAATACGGACAGACAGCTTCAGTTTATGACAGACCTCGAAGCTACAATTCTCTGCTGCACACCGTCATATGCGGCTTACCTTGCGGAGAGCATCCACGAGCGAGGACTCAGGGACAAGATCAAGCTCAAGGCAGGTATCTTCGGCGCAGAGGCTTGGAGCGAAAGTATGCGTCAGGAAATTCAGAATCAGCTCGGAATCAAGGCGTATGATATCTACGGTCTGACCGAGACGAGCGGCCCCGGCGTTTCATTTGAATGTTCGGAGCAGACAGGTATGCACATCAACGAGGATCACTTCATCGCCGAGATCATTGATCCCGAAACGGGAGAGGTTCTTCCCGACGGAACTCAGGGCGAGCTTGTTTTCACATCGATCACAAAAGAGGCTTTCCCGCTTCTCAGATACAGAACCCGTGACATTTGCGTGCTTTCAAGAAAAAAATGCTCCTGCGGCCGTACATTGGTCAAGATGAGCAAGCCGATGGGCAGAAGCGACGATATGCTCATCGTCAAGGGCGTCAACGTATTCCCCTCACAGATCGAAACCGTTCTGATTGAACAGGGCTATCAGGCAAACTATCAGATCATTGTTGACCGTGTAAACAACAGCGACACGCTTGAGGTTATGGTCGAGATGACTCAGGACAACTTCTCGGATAATCTCGGCAAGATCACCGAGATGGAAAAATCCCTCGTTGCCGCTCTCAAGGCAATGCTCGGTATTTATACAAAGGTTCGCCTTGTTGCTCCCAAGTCGATCACTCGAAGCGAGGGCAAGGCAGTCCGTGTTATTGATAAAAGAAAGATTTAAAGGAGGCAGAGCTATGTCAATCACCCAGATTTCGATTTTTTTGGAAAACAGAGCAGGTCAGCTTTCGGAAATTACAAAAATTCTTTCCGAAAACAGCATTGACCTCAAGGCTCTCAATATTGCAGAGACCGCAGACTACGGTATTCTCAGAATTATTTCCGACGACAGCGACAAGGCGGCTAAGCTTCTGCGTGACAATGGCTTCATCGTGACCGAAACTCCCGTTGCGGCGGCGGCAGTCCCAAACAAGGCAGGCGGACTCAACGATCTTCTGAACATTATTTCAAAGGAAGAAATTGACATTGAGTATATGTATTCCGTTTTCGGACAGAAGGACGGTCTTGCATATATGATTTTCAAGGTAAAGGATGTTGAGGCTTTTATCTCCGTGCTTGAAAAATATTTTATCACCGTTGCCGACAACAGCGACCTCGGAATTAAATAAGTTATTAAAATAAATCGACTTTCCTTTCGGTCGGTTTGTTAAGAAAGGAACATACAAATATGCAGGAATTAAGCAGAAAAAATGCACTCTTCACCGACTCGGTCATCAGAAAGATGACTCGTGTTTCGCTTGAATGCGGTGCAATCAACCTCGCTCAGGGCTTCCCCGATTTTGATCCTCCCAAGGCGATCACAGACCGTCTTGCCGAGATCGCACCCCTGGGTCCACACCAGTATCCCATCACAATGGGCGCCCCGAATTTTCGTGAGGCTCTCGCAAAAAAATGCGGCCGCTTTATGGGACGTGAGCTTGACCCGAACACCGATATGGTGGTTACAATCGGCTCTACCGAGGCTATGGTGGACACGATATTTGCCCTCACAAATCCGGGCGACAGAATCGTTATGTTCTCCCCCTACTTTGAAAATTACAGAGCTCAGGCAATTATGGCGGACTGTGAGCCTGTTTTCATTCCCCTTGTTCCCCCGGAGTTCAACTTCGATCCCGATATAATCGAAGCCGAATTTAAAAAGGGCGCAAAGGCTATCCTCATCTGCAACCCCTCAAATCCGAGCGGCAAGGTATTCACCTATGACGAGCTGAGAACGATCGCCGACCTCTGTATCAAGTATGACGTTTACGCCATTATGGACGAGGTATACGAGCACATCATCTATGAGGGACACAAGCATATCTATATGAACAGTCTTGACGGAATGTGGGAGAGAACGGTTAGCTGTTCTTCACTTTCAAAGACCTATTCAATCACCGGCTGGCGTCTGGGTTATGCAATCGCTCCCAAGCACCTGATGGACAGAATTAAACAGTACCACGACTTCAATGCGGTAGGTGCGGCTTCTCCGCTTATGGAGGCTGCCTGCGTCGGTCTTAATATGCCCGACAGCTACTACGAGGAGTTCGGCGCACATTACGCTCATATGAAAAAGCTCTTTATAGAGGGACTTGACCGCATAGGTATTCCGTATACCGATCCTCAGGGTGCATACTTTGTCCTTGCCGACATTGCGCCTTTCCTGAAGTCCGGTCAGTCGGACGTTGATTTCTGTCTTGAAATGGCTCACAAGGTCGGCGTTGCCTGTGTTCCCGGAACATCGTTCTTTAACGAGACCGGCATAAACAACATCGTCCGTGTCCACTTTGCAAAGAAGGACGAAACCCTCAACGAAGCTCTTGAAAGACTTTCAACAATTAAAGAAAAAATGTGCTAAACAAATAATTTGTGAAAGCCGGAATGTTCAGTCATTTTTCGGCTTTCACTTTATTTTTTTATTTTTTGTGGTATAATAAATATTGACCGAAAAAACGATCGGAGACAGATATGAAAAAAGAAACCGTAAAAAACATAATTAAAATTGCCGTTGCCGCCGCAATATTTGTCACGGCGATAGTCAATTACGATTTTCTTTCAAATCTTGATATCCGAACTCTTATTGCAGGAGCATCTTCGATTTTTATTGCGGAGCTTATAATTCTCGGAGTTTATGCGGTCAAGGCTGTGATGATGGTCGTTCCGGCTTCGCTTATTTACATTTCGGTCGGTATGGCTTTCGATCCGAAACGTGCGGTGATTGTAAATTTGCTCGGCATCGCCCTTGAAGTTACCGTGACATACTTCCTCGGAAAATTTCTCGGCAAGGACGCTGTTGAAAAGAAAATCCGCAACACAAAAGCCGGAGACAAATTTTTCACAATGCTTGACAAAAACCGAAACGCCGCTATATTTTTGATGAGATTTATTCCGGCTTTCCCGATAGATTTTTCTTCACTTTTTATGGGAGCTTTCAATTTCAAATTTTTATCGTATCTGATTTTTTCCGTGCTCGGAATTGCACCGAGAGTAATAGCTTTTACCGTTATCGGCGAAGGAATTTACGAGCTGATACCGATGAAATACATCGTTTTGGCGGTAATTTGTGCAATACCTGTTGTGACTGCGGTTTTGTTGATCAAAAAATTCGTTGTCAAAAAGAAAAAGTCAGAGGAAATTCAATAAATTTTCTTAAAATCTCTTGCTAAAATAACAGAAATATATTATAATAATTAAGATATTGCAGGAGATTATATCTGAAGCATTATTTCAGTCATGTGGTGTGTTGGTCCTGTGCGACGGGGTGCCGCGAACCATGTCAGGCGGGGAACCGAGCAGCATTAAGCGGTTAACACCGTGCGACACAGTACGGCCTGCACACCATGTGACTGAGGTAATGCTTTTTTATTTTAAGGAGGGATATGCCGTGTATAGAGTGCTTTACCGAAAGTGGAGACCTCAGACCTTTGACGATGTTGTAGGTCAGGAGCATATCACCTCTACCCTCGCTCATGAGATCGAGTCGGGCAAGGTTTCCCATGCATACCTTTTCACAGGCTCAAGGGGAACGGGCAAGACAACCTGCGCCAAGATATTTGCCAAGGCGGTCAACTGTCCTCATACCCACAACGGCAATCCCTGCAACGAATGTTCCGTTTGCAAGGGAATTGACGACGGTTCGATACTTGACGTTATTGAGATCGACGCCGCCAGCAACAACGGCGTTGACAACATCCGTGATCTGCGTGACGAGGCTAACTATACTCCCGTACACACGAAATACAGGGTGTATATTATCGACGAGGTTCATATGCTCTCAATCGGAGCTTTCAACGCTCTTTTGAAAACTCTTGAAGAACCGCCTGAGCATGTTAAATTCGTGCTTGCAACGACGGAGGTACACAAGCTTCCTGCGACAATTCTTTCAAGATGTCAGCGTTTTGATTTTCACAGAATAACTCCCGAAACCATCAGCTCAAGACTGAAATATGTTGCCGATGAGGAGAAAATCGAGCTTGATGACGACGCGGCTCTGCTCATTGCAAGAATTGCCGACGGAGCGATGCGTGACGCTCTTTCTATCCTTGACCGATGCGCCGGAATAAATGAACACGTTACCGCCGAAACGGTCGGAAATGCGTCAGGACTTGCAGGAAAAGATCATCTTTTTGAAATCGTTAAAAATATAAATGCAAACAATCCGTCCGAAGTGCTTTCCCTGATTGACAGGCTTCACCGTGAATCCTGCGATATGGAAAGGCTCTGCTTTGAGCTTATCAACCATTACCGAAATCTTATGCTGATAAAAACGGTAAAAGATCCGCAGAAGCTGATTGTCTGCACGGATCACGACCTTGAGCTTTACAAAAAGCAGGCGGACGAAACAAATCTTTATAAAATTCTTAACTGCATTTCCGCCCTTGAGGAGGCTTCGGCAATCCTCAAGAACAGCTCAAGCAAGCGCACGGAAATGGAGCTTACCGCCGTAAAAATGACAATTCCGGGAATTTCGGGGGACAATACTGCGCTGATGAGCAGGATTGAAAATCTTGAAAAATTGATTCAGTCGGGTAAAACAATTCCTGTTTCAACGGTGGAATCCCGTCCTGCTCAAGAAGAAAAACCTGCTCCCGAAAAAGAAACCGTTTCACCTGCCGTCTCCGAAGAAAAGGCAGAAAATCCCTCTCCCTCTCAAAGCGATAATAATAACGATGAGGACACACTTTTCAATCAGTGGGGCGAGGTGCTTTCGCTTCTTGATGTTTCCGATAAGCCGCTGACAGGTATTCTCGGAACCTCCTCCGCTTATATCAGAGGAGATTTTATACTCATCAAATGCGACAATCCCGTATTTTCTCAGTTTATCCGTCAGAATAATCATTCTATGGCTATCCGTAAGGCGATTTTTGATGTGACGGGCAGAAAATACAGGCTCGGTATTTATAAATCGGGGGAAAATGAAAATAAAAAGAATGATCCGCTGGCAGACCTAATAAATAAAATCAACGGGTGATCTCAATGCCTCCGAAAATAAGTATCATTATTCCTTCCTACAACGAAGAAAAAAATATTTCACGCTGTCTTGATTCCGTTTTAAATCAAACTTTTACGGATTTTGAGGTGCTTTGCGTTGATGACGGAAGTACGGACAAAACATTTGATATTATAAAAAAATATTCCGAAAAGGACGGCAGAATTATTCCGATGAAAAATCCCGAAAAAGGAGTTTCTTCCGCAAGGAATTTCGGAATTGATAATTCAAAAGGCGAGTATATCGGTTTTGTTGACTCCGACGATTTTATTCAGCCGCAGATGTACGAATTTCTTTACAGAGCTTTGACGGAAAACAACTGCGATTTTTCCGTTTGCCGTTACGAAAAAACGGGCGAAATTAAAGAAAAAACTTTTGAATACAAAACAGAAAAATTTTCACCTGAAAATTTTATCAGTTTTACCGATTCAGACTTTAATTCAAACAACGAGCTTATTTTTTCTTCCGCTTGCACAAAGCTTATTTCAAAAAAATTTCTTGGCGAAACAAGATTTGAAAAATTTAAAATAGGTGAGGACACGGTTTTTAATTCGGAAATTTATTCAAATAGCAACAGTTACATTTTTGTAAATTCAGAGCTTTATACCTATTATGTTAATACCGAAAGCGTCAGCTTCACCGAGCTTTGGCACGAAAAATGGTTTGATCTTTTGGAGACAAGATTTATTTCCTACGACCTTTTAAAAAGAAAAAACGAAACTCTTTCTTCCTTTTATCTTGAAAGGGGAATGAAATTTTTACTTTCCTACCGTTTCAATCTTAAAGGCTCGCCCAATGAAAAAAGATTTAAAAAGCCTTTGAAAAAATTTTTTAAAAAATATATTATGCCATTTATGAAATGCAAAAGCATTTCATATAGAAATAAATTAACAATTCCCGTTTTTTTTCTGATACCTCCGCTTTATAAGCTCTTCAGAAAAATGACGGACAAAACTCTTTAAACCGAAAGGATAATTACAATGAAAGCAAGAATTCCCGGCGCCCAGAATCAGGGCAACATGATGAAAAAAATCCAGCAGATGCAGGAGGATATGACAAGAATCCAGGAGGAGATCGAGGCAACAGAATTTACTTCATCCGTCGGCGGCGGAGCAGTTGAAGTAACCGTAAACGGATCTCACGAGGTTCTTTCAATTAAAATGCAGCCCGATGTTGTTGATCCCGAGGATATCGAGATGCTTGAGGATCTTCTCATTTCAGCACTCAACGAAAGCATCAAAAAAGCAAATGACGCAATGGATCAGGGTATGGAAAAGGCTAAGGGCGGACTTTCAATTCCGGGGCTGTTCTGATGGCACGAGATGTAATTCCGCTTAAAAATCTGATTGAACAGTTTGAGCGTATGCCCGGAATCGGACACAAAAGCGCTCAGAAATTGGCTTTTTATATTCTCGCAATGTCAGACTCTGACGCAAAAAGATTTGCGGACAACATTCTTCTTGCAAAGGAGAAAATTCATCGCTGTAAGGTCTGCTGTGATCTGACAGACAGCGACGTCTGTTCGATTTGTAATGACGAAAAAAGAGACCGTTCCATGATCTGCGTTGTGGAGTCCTCAAAGGACGTTATCGCCATTGAAAGGACAAGGGAATATAACGGACTGTATCATGTTCTTCACGGCTCAATTTCTCCGATGAACGGCATAGGTCCCGATGAAATTACAATCAAAGAGCTTATTTCCCGTCTCGGTGACGATAATATTAAAGAAATTATTATGGCTACTAACCCAACGGTTGAGGGTGAAGCGACGGCGATGTATATCTCACGTCTTATCAAGCCGATGGGGGTAAAGGTTTCCCGTCTTGCTTACGGTGTTCCCGTCGGAGCAGACCTTGAATATGCCGACGAAATTACCCTCACAAGAGCGATTGAAGGACGTCAGGATCTGTAAAAATTTTCCACACTTTCTTCAACATTCTTTCAACACGTTTCAACATTTCAACACTGATAATTGTTTAACAAAATTTTCAACAATTTTTTAAACAGCTTTTCAACTGCAAAAATTGTCATCAATCAACGCTGTTTCAAGCAAATTTACTGTTTTCCACACTTTTAACAGCCCCTACTACTAATACTATAATATTTATATTATTTATTTATCATTTAACCAAAAAATCCTAACAGGAGGAATTTTAATGAAATTTGTATGTGAAACTTCATCTCTCTCCCTCGCATGCCAGAACGTGCAGAGAGCCGTATCTTCAAAGTCTTCAATTCCCGGAGCAGAGGGCATACTTATTAAGACAACGGTCAACGGACTTTCTCTGACAGGTTACGATCTTGAGATAGGTATAAATACTAATATCTATGCAAAGGTAGAGGAAGAAGGCGCAATTATAATCAATGCAAAAATTCTTTGTGAAATCCTCCGTAAAATTCCGAATCAGACAGTAACCTTTGATTCCGACGAAAGAAATCTTGCTGTTATCCGAAGCGGCGATATTAAATATGAGATAATGGGAATTTCCGCTGACGAATATCCCGAGCTTCCTACAGTTCAGGGCGGATTTACAATCAATCTTAATAAGATGATGCTTGAAGAAATGGTAAAACAGACTATATTTGCCGTTGCAGTTACGGACACAAAGGTGGTATATACCGGAATTAAATTTGAAATTTCCGATAATGAGCTGAAGCTTGTTGCAGTTGACGGTTTCAGAATGGCGATAAGAAAAGAATTTATCGACTATAAGGGCGAGGATATGACCTTTATTGTACCTGCAAAGACGATGAATGAGATCATAAAAATTTCCGTTGAGGAGGAAAACGAGGAAGAAACTCAGATTTCCCTGAGCATCGGAAAACGTCACATTATTTTTGAGGTGAACGGATACAGCGTTATTTCTCGTCTTCTTGAGGGAGAATTTCTCAACTATCAGTCAACTATTCCGACCACAGCTCAGACCTCGGTTGAGGTTGACACAAGAAGCCTTATTGAAAGTATTGAGCGTACCTCTCTGATCATTACCGACAGGACAAAAAGCCTTATTAACTGCGTTTTTGATACGGATTTCATCAGAATATCAAGTATCACGTCTCTCGGCACAGCAAACGACAAGGTAAGCGCAGATGTTGAGGGAAGCAGGGTTGAGATAGGCTTTAACAACCGTTACTTTATAGAGGCTCTCAGAGCCTGTAACACCGACAGGGTAAAAATTATTCTCAACGGTCCGGTTTCTCCGATTCTTATAGCACCTACAAAGGGTGACAGCTTTAATTTCCTTGTTCTTCCCGTGAGGTTAAAGAAAAATGCTTAACAAAAGAAAAATCAAACTCAGAATTAAAGAAAAAGAAGTTATTCAAAAGCATATTTCAACCGATTTTATCCGTCTTGACGCTTTCTTAAAGCTCTGTGACGCCGTTCAGTCGGGAGGTCATGCAAAAATTGTTATTCAGGACGGAGAAATCAAGCTTAACGGAGAGGTATGCGTCCAAAGAGGAAAGAAGCTTCACGTCGGAGATAAGGTCGAATTTGAAAATATAATCTACGAGATTGTTTAAGATATGAATATTGAAAAAGCTGTAATAAAAAATTTTCGCAATATTGAAAATATGGAGCTTGAGCCGAGTGACGGAATAAACGTTATCTACGGCGAGAACGGTCACGGAAAAACCAATATTATAGAAAGTATCTGGCTTTTCACAGGCTGCAACAGCTTCAGAACAAGAAAAAATATTGAGCTTATCAATAAAAATTCTGATGAAGCGGAGCTTTTTATTCAGTTCTTTTCAAACGGCAGACAGCAGAACGCCGAGCTTGATATCAAAGAAAAAAAAGAAGCTTTTCTTAACGGTATAAAACAGATTTCTCCGAGAAAATTTCTCGGAGAATTTCAGGCTGTTGTTTTTTCTCCGTCCGTTCTTTCCGTCATCCGTGACGGTCCGTCGGAAAAGAGAAAATTTATTGATATTGCAATAAGTCTGATTAAACCGAACTATGCCGCTTTGCTTTCAAAATATAATAAAACAATTTTGCAAAGAAATTCTTTGTTAAAGCAAATCGGAACCGAAAAAAAAGGAGAAGATCTGCTTTTTGTTTTTGACGAGGAGCTTGCAAGATGCGGCGGAAAAATTATTGATTACAGACTAAATTATTTGAAAGACCTCGGAGATTTTTCTCCGCAGATATATTCGGAAATTTCAAACGGCAGAGAACAGATGAAAATTTCCTATATAAATTCTCTGAAAGAGAGCGGAAAAAACAGCGTTGAATGGTCTGAAATTCTTTATAAAAATCTTTCGGAAAATCATGAAAAAGATGTTATCAGACAGGCAACCTCTTTCGGTCCGCACAAGGACGATCTTGAAATATTTCTTGACGGAATGAATGTCAGAAATTACGGCTCTCAGGGACAGCAGCGTTCCTGTGCTCTTTCCCTCAAAATCGGAGAAGCTTCAATTTTAAAAAATGTATCGGGTGAACAGCCCGTTGCTTTAATGGACGATGTTATGAGTGAGCTTGACGAGAACAGACAAAAATTTCTGATGAAATATTTTGACGGCTGGCAGGTTTTTGTTACCTGCTGTGATCCGTCCCACAGGAGCAAGATAAAATCCGACAAGGTTTTTGAAATCTGCGACGGAAAAATTAAAGGGGAATAATTATGTTTCTTCATCTCGGACAGGATACGGTTATAATTGAAGACGACATTATAGGAATTTTTGACCTTGATACAACGACGGTTTCAAAGCCGACAAGAGATTATTTGAAAACAATGCAGAAAAGCGGAAGCGTTGTAAACGTCAGCTACGATCTTCCAAAGTCATTTGTTATAACCTGCAAAAAAAAGTCAAAGGAAAAAAAGATGTTTATTTCTCCGATCTCAACCGCAACCCTGCTGAAAAGAACGGAGAATTTAAACTATCTCAAAGAAATAAAATGAAAGGAAAACTGTGATGAAAACCTGTGTTATTGACTGCGGCGGCGGACTCAGAGATATATACGGCGCAGGAGTTTTTGATTACTGTATAGACAATGATATCACTTTTGATATGTGTATAGGTATTTCAGCAGGAAGCGCAAATATCGCTTCTTTCACCTCAGGACAGAGGGGAAGAAATTATAATTTTTATCACGAATACGCTTTCAGAAAAGAATATATGAGCTTTGACAATGTGCTCAAAAAAAAGTTTTACCTTGACCTTGATTATGTTTACGGAAAGCTCAGCAACAGCAACGGCGAAGATCCTTTTGACTACGATAAATTCAGCGAGAACGAAAGTGAAATTTATATAATCGCAACCAATGCAAAAAGCGGAAAACCCGAATATCTCTATGCAGGGGATATGAAAAAGGATAACTACTGGCATTTAAAAGCTTCCTCGTGTATTCCGATGATATGTTCGCCTGCGATTGAGAAGGATAACAGATATTTTGACGGAGGAATAAGCGATCCTATTCCGCTTAAATTTGCCCTTGAAAAGGGCTGCGAAAAAATTGTGGTGATATGGACTAAACCGATTGAGAATGTCGGAAACTTTATTCTTGACGAAATGGTCGGATATGCGATGAAAAAGAAATTTCCGAAAGTTTCCGACGATCTTCTGAACAGAAAAAATAAGGTTGAAAAATCCCTGAATTATGCAAAAAAACTCAGAGACGACGGAAAGGTGCTTATTGTCAGTCCCGAAAGCATCGGAAAAATGAGCACTCTGACAAAGGATAAAGAAGCTCTTGATAAGCTTTATAAAATCGGATACAATGACGCTGAAAAAATAAAAGAATTTTTATAAAAATCGACTTGCATTTCTGCAAGCCGATTTTTTTACTGTCAAATTTCAATTTCAGGAGATTTCAAAATACCTAAATCAACCGGATTATATTCATAGCTCCAATTTTCTCCGATTGTTCTCCAAGCACCGGGACCGTGCCATCTTTCATTTTTATTTACAATATGTACTGCGCCGAAGGTATTATATCTGTGACCGTAAAGCTTCAGAGTTATTTCGTGCTCATCGTTTGTAAGTCCGTCAACCGTCAGCTCATACGGAGCATAGATAATCGTTCCCTTATCCTCACCGTCAACATAAACTCTGACAAGTCCGCCTCGATAGTCGGAAACGGTGAGCTTAACCGATCCGTTTTCGGGCTTAACCTTGAATTTATATTCTGTATTTCCGCCGTAGAAAGGCATACCGCAGGAAACAAGATTTCCGAACGGAATTTTTTCGGGCATCTCGGTAATAATGGCCTTTCTTCCTTTTAATTTAACTCCGAAGCTTCCGAGAATATAGCAAGCCTCCGTATTGGTTCTGTTGCCGAGAGGAAGGGTTATTTCAAGAATATTTTTACCCTTTTTTATCTTAGGAAGATCAACCTTGAAAATCGAGATATCAACATAATTTCCGACAGGCTTGTTGCTTATTTTCTCTCCGTTGAAAATTATTTCTGCTTTTTCGGGAGTTTCAAGAGCAAGCTGTGCGCCTTCGCAGTCTATCTCGCTTTCAACAGTGTAACGCAGAGAAATTGTGTGCCGAGGAGTTTCTTCGGGCAAAGTCCATGGCTGGGCAACACTGCCGCCCCTGAGATTGATTCCGGCTATTTCTCTTGCGATATTATCGGCTTTCAGAATTTCTTCTTCGGGAAGATATTCGCCGTTATCAACCTTAAATTCCGCAATATCAAGAAGCAAAACGTTCGGCTCCTCAAGATTGTAATCAACCTCGTTTGGAATTGAAATTATTTTGCCCTTATATTCGGATTTTTTGATTTCGGAAACCTCAGCACCGCTTTCGTCAAGTCTGAAAAGCACGCTGTCGTGAGAATACATATCAAGTGATATGACGGTTTTTCCGTTTTTGTGAGTGTAGGGATAGGGCTTTATATCACCGCTCAGAGTATCGTAAAGCACGGGATAGCAAATTTCATTGATTGTGACAGTAAGCTTATCAAGCTCTGTCAGATCCTTATTTACAGGATCTTTTCCTCGACAGATAAAAAGCCACTTGCAGTTTTTATCCTGTCTGAGTGAATAGATATGCTTATCGGCAAGCTTTCCGTTTTCATATCTCATTGTCAGAGTTCTGACATCATCGAGAGCCGAAACAAGCGAGCCTGCGTCAAACGGAAGCAGAATTGAAGCGTCGCAGAGTTTTTTTCCTCTTTCGGAAATCTCTGCATTTTCAAGCGACGGAGCTTCTCCCAGGAAGATAAGCTTTCCGCCGTCCTTGCGGAAAATTTCAAGCCTTTCAAGAGTTGTTGAACGCAAGGTTTCACAGTAAGGAACAATAACTGCGTCATATTTCATTTCGCCCACGCAAAGCGGAGAGCCGCCTTTTTTACATAAATCGGGAAGCATGGCTTCATTTATGAAATCAAAGTCAATACTGCTTTCAATCAGCCATGAAACAATATCGACAAATCTGCGATCCATACTTTCCCTGACAAGGAGGGTTTTATCATTTGCACCGAAGTGGAGCCAGTAGCTTTCAATCGGGTGAATTACTCCGACCTTGACAACAGGCTTGCCTCTTGTCATTGCCGTGTTAATTCTTGCAAAGTGATCCTCAAGCAGAGGGTATTCCCTATACCACGGCGACTGATAGGAGATCGAAGCGGGATAATCACGCTTTGCTTCACCCTCCATTGCATACCATGAAAGATGAGGCACTCTGACCGTAACGCCCATACACGCCTGCCAGTCTCCGTGAAGCTTGTATCCTCTGAAATCAAAGTTCCAGCCGGTTACGCCGTAAAGCTCGCTGAGCATACCCTCTTTGCCGAGCTGATGAACAGCCGAAGAAGCCTGCTTTGCAGTTGTGTATTCGTGAGCGTTGCAGAGCATATCTATGCCCGGTATTCCGAAGCTCCTGTAAGAGCGCATTGCGTCGCCGACAACTCTGCTTTGAGAAGTCAGAGTAGGTTCATCAAGAACGTGACCTGTCAGAGCAATTTTATTTTCGGCGCACCAGTTGCCCACGGTATCAGAAAAGCTCTTTGCAAAAAGCTCGGCTGTATGGTCGTGATAACGGTATCTTGCAACGGAAGCCTTGCCGTCGGGAAGCTCCCAGATAATTTCGGGAAGAGTTGCAAAAATATCCTCGTTATACTGTTCACGGTAGGTTTCGGGCAGGCGATCGGTCCAAGGAAGCTCGACAGCTTTTTTATCAAAAGAATTGTCGATACTCTGCTTTTTTGTGAAATTCGGTTCGTCGGTAAAAATTGCGGGAACAGTTTCGTCAAACTCGTCACCGATAACCTCTTTATATCTTTCGTGAGTGATCTCAACGAATTTTTTTATTGCTTCGGGATTGAGAGTGTCAACATAACACTGATTGTTAAACCATGTCAACGAGTCGGTAATAATTTCAAGATAAACATACCATTTATCGTTTTCGGCTTCTTCGTTTTCACCGATTTTTTTATAGCTCTTTAAATATCCGTCATTGTCAAGGCAGATATCATAGCACGCCAGAAGCTTGCTGTTTTCCTTTTTTTCGGGAGAAAATTGAATGTATCTTTCACGAAAACGCTCGTCCTTTGTGACAAGTCCGCCTGCAAAACCCGAAGGCCATCTGTCCTCATCATAAAGCCAGGCAAGCATTTTGTTTTCTTTTGCCTTTTCAACGCAGTTTTTCACAAGCGTCATAAATCCGTCCGAAAGGTAAGTAGTTGAAAGACCTGTGCGGACGTGCATATGAAAGCCGCCAAAGCCCATTTCTTTAAAAATGTCGATTTGTCTTAAAAGCTCGTCCTTCTCAAGGGAATAGTTCCAGCTCCAAAAAGGTGTGCTTCTGTATTCTGAGGTAGGATTTTTGAAAAGTCCGTCATCAAGAGAGGGACTTGTATTTTTTTTGTAAAGCATGGTTAACCTGCCTTTCCTTATGAATTGATTTTATAATATCATTTGAAAACTTATAATTCAACAAGTTTAACAAATATTGATAACAAAAATTCCAGTTTAATTTTGTGATAAATACATAAAAAAGCCGTTTCCGACTTTTATATCGGGAACGGCTTTGAATATACTTTTTTAATTATGCCTTGCCTGCGCAGCCGAGAACTGTGTTGATCTTGTGCTCAACCATTCCCTCGATTGCGGAACGAGCGGGCTTGAGATACTGACGGGGATCGAAATCGCTCGGATGCTCAACAAAGTGCTTTCTGATAGCGGCGGTCATTGCAAGACGAAGGTCGGAGTCGATGTTGATCTTGCAAACTGCCATTGTTGCAGCCTGACGGAGCATATCCTCGGGGATACCGATAGCGTCCGGCATGCTTCCGCCGTACTTGTTGATCTCCTCAACAAACTCGGGAATAACCGAAGATGCACCGTGAAGAACGATCGGAAAACCGGGAAGTCTCTTTGAAACTTCTTCAAGAATATCAAAACGAAGCTGCGGCTTCTGACCGGGCTTGAACTTGTATGCACCGTGGCTTGTGCCGATTGCGATTGCAAGGGAATCAACGCCTGTACGCTTTACGAAATCCTCAACCTGATCGGGATTTGTGTAGGATGCGTCCTCTGCGCTGACGTTAACCTCGTCCTCAACGCCTGCGAGCTGACCAAGCTCACCCTCAACAACAACGCCGTGAGCGTGTGCATAATCAACAACTTTCTTTGTCATTGCAACGTTCTCCTCATAGGGAAGTGAAGAACCGTCGATCATAACAGAGGTAAATCCGCCGTCGATGCAAGCCTTGCAGGTCTCGAAATCCGGACCGTGATCAAGGTGAAGAGCGATCGGAAGACCGGACTCCTCAACAGCAGCTTCTACAAGCTTTACAAGATAGAGATGGTTTGCATAGGCTCTTGCGCCCTTTGAAACCTGAAGAATGAGGGGAGCGTTGAGCTTCTTTCCGGCTTCAACGATACCCTGGATAATTTCCATGTTGTTTACGTTGAAAGCGCCGACGGCATAGCCGCCCTTATAAGCGTCTTCAAACATCTTTTTTGTTGTTACAAGTGGCATAAAAAACACTCCTTTATTTTGATCAGAAATATTATATCATTTTTATTGTTTTTGTCAATGTTGATTTGACATTTTTTTAACGGGCAAATTTAGAAATACCGGATAAATTTATTTGATAATATCCGTACCCATATAAGGAACGAGTACATCGGGAATTGTGACCGAGCCGTCCTCGTTCTGATAGTTTTCAAGAATAGCGGCGGTTGTTCTTCCGACCGCAACACCGGAACCGTTGAGGGTGTGCACAAGCTGAGCCTTGCTCTTGGGATCTTTCTTAAATCTGATGGCTGCTCGGCGAGCCTGGAAATCCTCAAAATTGGAGCAGGAGGAAATTTCAACGTACCTGTTGTAAGAGGGCATCCAAACTTCAATATCATAGGTCTTTGCCGATGAGAATCCGATGTCACCGGTTGAAAGGCATACAACTCTGTAAGGAAGTCCAAGAAGCTGAAGAACTCTTTCGGCGTCGTTTGTGAGCTTTTCAAGCTCATCATAAGAGGTTTCGGGATCGACAAACTTTACAAGCTCAACCTTGTTGAACTGATGCTGACGGATAAGTCCCCTTGTGTCACGTCCTGCCGAGCCTGCCTCCGCACGGAAACAAGCCGAATAAGCGCAATATTTGATCGGAAGCTGTGCGCCGTCGAGAATTTCATCTCTGTGCATATTTGTTACGGGAACCTCTGCCGTCGGGATAAGGAAAAGGTCGTCGGTTGTTTTGAATGCGTCCTCCTCAAACTTAGGAAGCTGACCTGTACCTGTCATTGAAGCTCTGTTTACAAGGAAAGGAGGCAGAATTTCCGTGTAGCCGTTTTCGGTGTGAGTGTTGAGGAAGAAGCTGACGATAGCTCTCTCAAGCCTTGCGCCGAGACCTTTATAGAAATGGAAACGTGTGCCGGTTACCTTTGCGGCAGTTTCGGGATCAAGTATACCGAGGTCTGCGCCGATGTCCCAATGAGCCTTGTAATCAAAGTCGAATTTTCTCGGCTCACCCCATCTGCGGATCTCAACGTTTTCGCTGTCGTCCTTGCCGACGGGAACGCTGCTGTTAGGAACATTCGGAAATTCGTAGATGAGAGCTTTTTGTCTTGCGTCAAGCTCTGCGATCTTTGCGTCGTCAGCCTTGATTACAGCCTTGATCTCGTTCATTCTTGCCATAATTTCTGAGATGTCGCCGCCCTCTTTCTTGATCTGAGGGATTTTTTTGCTTGCGGCGTTCTGCTCCTGCTTGAGAGCGTCCGTTGCCTTCATAAGCTCACGTCTTTTTGCGTCTATTTCAAGCACTTCGTCAACGACAGCGTCCATATCCTTATTTCTGGTTTTCATTGCCGCCTTAACCATTTCGGGATTTTCACGAATAAGTTTGATATCTAACATTTTTACCACTCCAATATTATTATTTACCGTAGTTTTCAAGTTTCATTGCAAGACTTTCAAGATCGTCCTTGTCAAAAAATTCAATTTCAAGCACGCCTGCGTCTTTCTTTGACTCTTTTATTTTAACCTTTCTTCCAAGGTTTTCTACAAGAGCAAGCTCCACTTCGCTGAAAAATTTATCTCTTTTTTGCTGTTTTGGAACTTTGGGTGTTTTTTGTGAATTTTTAACGAGAGTTTCAACCTCACGGACGGAAAGATCTTCTTTTACAATTCTTTTTGCCGTCTGAATAATAAGCTCCTGATTTTCAAAGCCGAGCAAGGCTCTTGCATGACCGGGAGAAATAAGATTGTTTTTAACCATTTCCTGAACCTCGTCCGGCAGACGAAGCAAACGGATTGCATTCGCAACGGCAGGACGTGATTTACCAACCTTTTCAGCCGCCTGTTCCTGAGTTATGTTAAGCTCGTCCATCATATAGCGATAACCGAGAGCTTCTTCAAGAGGATTGAGATCCTCACGCTGGAGGTTTTCAATCATTGCGATTTCAATTACTTCCTCATCGGTCAGTTCTTTGATAACGACAGGCACTTCGGTCAGACCTGCAATTCTTGCGGCTCTCCAACGTCTTTCGCCGGCAACAAGCTGATATCCGCCGTTTGTCAGCGGACGAACGACAAGAGGCTGAAGAACTCCGTGCTGTTCAATGCTTTCCGCAAGCTCAGAAAGGGATTTTTCGTCAAAATCCTTTCTCGGCTGGTCACGGTTAGGCTCGATTTCCATAATTCTGAGCTTGTTGACGGACGGGTTAAGCTCGTCAACGGAATTGTCGGCAAAGAGGGAGTCAAGTCCCCTGCCGAGACCGCCTAATTTTTTCGCCATATCAGATTACCCCCTTACCGTTCAGTTTAAGAAATTCATCGGCAAGAGCGTCATATGCCGCCGCACCCTTTGAATTTTTGTCGTAATAATGTATTGGCAGTCCGTAGCTCGGAGCTTCGGAGAGCTTGACATTTCTCGGAATTGCCGTGGCATACACCTTTTTCGGGAAAAATCTTTTCAGCTCGCCGACCACCTGCTGAGTCAAGTTCAGTCTGCCGTCGTACATAGTCAGCAAAACGCCCTCCATCTCAATGTGAGGATTATAAAGCCTTTTGACCTGACGGATTGTTGACATAAGCTGCGAAAGTCCCTCTAAAGCATAGTATTCACACTGAATGGGAACCAAAACCGTATCGGCGGCGCACAAAGCGTTGAGAGTTATAAGTCCCAGCGACGGCGGACAGTCAAGAAAGATGAAATCAAAATCCGCCTTGATCGGAGCAACCGCATTTTTTATCTTGCTTTCACGGTGCTTCATATCAACAAGCTCAAGCTCTGCGCCTGCCAGATTCATATTTGAGGGCAACACCCAGAGATTTTCAAACTCCGTCTTGCGTATCGCCTTTTCAATCGGTAAAGCGTTGACGATCACATCGTATGATGAGGTTTCAAGCTCTCTTTTGTTCACTCCGAGACCGCTCGTTGCGTTTCCCTGAGGATCTATATCCATCAAAAGGACTTTCTGCCCCTTTAATGCTACGGATGCGGCAAGATTAACCGTTGAGGTGGTTTTTCCGACACCGCCCTTTTGGTTTACAACCGCTATTATTTTTGCCATATATTCACTTCCTTGCATTTTCTCCGTAAATCAAATTATATCACAACTGTATATAAAAGAAAAGTGATAAATTCAAAAATTTCTGATGTTTTACAAATATGTTTCACGTGAAACAAAACAAGACGGGTTTCCCCGCCCTATTTTTCAGCTTCAACGTTCGGTTTATTGATTTTTACAATATATTCTATGTAATTATCGGTCTCATTCTTGGTTGCGGAGGCGTTAATTCCGCTTTTTCTCATTGTGCTGACAGCGTGGTTTAATGTATTGATAAAAATGCGTACATCCTTAAAAACCATAACCGTTTTGCCTTTTTTCTCCTTTTCGGGTGACTTGACGAGCATATCTGTAATAAGCTGTTCTGCGGCATTGACGGTCAGCCCCTGCTCGACAATCGTGTCAAGCGCCTGCTCCATCATTGCAACGCTCGGCAATCTGAGTAATGCCCTTGCGTGACGCTCGGTAAGTCCGTAAAGCATTATGCTGTATCTGATTTCATCGGGCAGACGAAGTATACGTAGTTTATTAGACAGAGCGGACTGAGATTTGCCGAGCTTTCGTGCAACCTCCTCCTGGCTGAAGCCGAAACCCTTGATAAGCCGTTCTATCGCCATTGCCTCCTCAAAAAAGTG
>JAEDFL010000004.1 GCA_016292785.1 Clostridiaceae bacterium
ATTATCGAATCTTTATCGACCGTCGGCATCAGCCTTGCGTGAAATTCACGGTAGCCTTCGTCCTGCATTTCAAATAATTTTTCTTGAACAAATATTTTCATGTTGCGAATAGAATCCCCTTTAAATAACATAGCTATCCACGAAATGTTCTTTTCCGCAGAAATCATATTTGTATTTTTCATTTCCTTTGGTCATGTCAATTGTCATTTTATTCCTATCGCTTGAATATACATAATCTTTATATAGTCGATAAAGTGCAGTCCGACATGGTGAATAGAAACGGTAATTTTCATCAAAACATACGAGTATGTCGTGCCACAAATCGGCGGTGCTTTTTAGACCGTAAAGAAATCCGATTTTCTTTTCATTGCAATAAATTCCGACAAGCATACTGTCAGGATTATGAACCATGTTATAAACCAGGTAATTACTTTTCTTTAGAGATTCTTTTAACCGGATATTATATATTTTGTTTAATTCTTTTAATATTGAATTTTTTAGTCCGTCTCTTTGAATATTTATTGTATTTTTGCTTTTGGATCTTTCTAAATATATCGAAAAAAATTCCTCTGCGTCTTGCTTCGAAACGGTGTTAAAAACCTTTATATATATGTTCTTACCGTCTTTGATTTCACGATTAAGTGCTGTACGAATATTTTGTCTTGTGCTTTTGGACATGGATTTGAAAAAGATATCAAAGTTATCTTTAGGTTCTGTTTTTACACAGAGTGTTTCATAACAAAAAGAGTCTGAATATTTATTACTTAGATATTTTTGAATCTCTGTTCGTCGTCTTACTGAATTGATGTGCAGGGCTTTAATTTTATATTTATTCTTTATGGCTTTGTTTATTGCTTCAAATGCTTCCGGATTAAAATTGCAATAAATATAATTTAGATAATCGGTAAACCCCCATGTGCCGATGACGTATGCACCGGAAGCTGACCCATATCCTTTAAATTCAAATCCATATTTTTTGATATGTATTGGAGCAATCATTATCGGATTACCCTTTGAAAAAGCGACAACATAAACTGCTTTATCAAATGCTCCAAAACAATTATCCAAATACTGTTTGTTGAGAGCATAATACCAAGAGTATCTTTGAAAGGCAGTCATATCTTTACCTTTTTCAAGTTCAATCCAGTATTCTTTTAAAGTTTCAAATTCACTTGGAGAAAAAAAACGTGTTTCAATCATGCATTATTCCTCATCTAACAATTTTTCAACTACATTCAGCTGCTTTGAAATGCTGAATTCCCTTGCTCTTATGCTTTCCTCATGAGAATAGCATTCTTTTTTTTGTGGATTATCAAGAAAGTATTTAATCGCTTTATATAAAGCGTCATCATTATTTTCACAAATAATTCCGCATTGGTTTTGACCGAAGATTTCTTTCATTCCTGAGCAAAGAGTTGTGATAACGGGAATGTTCATAGCTACAGATTCCGCGACGACGGTGCTATATCCTTCGGCATATGATGAGCAGATAAACGCATCCGATTTGGCAATATATTTATATGGATTGTTTTGAAAACCAATGATTCGGATCTCATCGAATAAGTTTTTTGATTTTATTTTTTCCTTAAGGGCTGCTTCTAAGGTTCCTTCACCCATCATATCCAAACGAAAAAAATAGCCCTCTTGTTTCAGCTTTGACAGAATGTCAATCAGACGTTCATATCCTTTGACAGATTCAAATCTGCCTGCGGTAGTAAAATAAGGGTGATCAGCCGGCGTATTGCAAGCTTCTCGACTGAGCAGAATAATTTTTTCTGTATCAATAATATTGGGAACGACTGTGATTTTGTCGGCAAATCCGTATTTTTTTATAAAGGATTGTCTGATGGTTTCGGAAACGCAGACAATTTTATCAAAGTTAGAATAACATTCTTTTTCACCTTTGGCATCTCCAAAAATGCGTTCACTCCATGGATTGTTTATAACGTCCGTATGTACCCATGCAATTTTTTTACAATTTCTGCTGCCGGAGTTTCCTATGATTTTGGTTGAATATCCTTCGCAAAAAGCAACTTCTATATCATATTTGCCGCCTATATAAAAGTTTCTGATTATTTTTTCGGGAGCTTTTAGCGAGCTTTTAATTACTGTCTTATTGAAAATATCACGAGCCTTTGACCTTTCGGCTTTAACAAAGCTCTTGAATTTCACTTGGGACTTGATTTCGTCGGTGAAAAGCTCTTTATCCCGTTCGGTAACAACAGTAATGTCATATTTGGTTTTATCGATATATCTAATTAGATTGTTAAAAACAGTTTCGGCACCGCCGCTGCTTAAAGCCTCAATGAAAAACAGAACCGACTTCATGCTTACCCCCCTCATTACAAAATCATTTTATTCTTTTTAGTATTATCCAATAAATTCTTTTCAGATTAATTCGCTTTTTCTTTACGTCAACAATTTCGATTTCATTTGTTCTCGCATAGGTGTGAACGCCGAGAACGGTATCTTTTCCGCTTACAATTTGCGACGAAAAAAGTTCGGAATACTTTTTCTCGCTGTAGCGGCTTTCCGATTTATTGATTTCATAAAAGATAAGTCCCGAGCCGTAGCTTGCGTTTGTGCAATTCTGTGCCGGGCGAAGACGAATACCGTTATGGACAATTATTCGGCCGGCTCCTCTTGAAATCTGGTCGGTTATTTTGACGGGGTTTTTGAAGCTCGGCTCGCCCGTTTTTATATTATATATTTCAAGCTGCGTTTTCATTTCAACCGGAGAGGTAATGACCGATGTAATAATGTTTTCACCGTCAATAACTGTATCGACGGCATCTTTTATTTTAACGATCACTCTGTCCTTTACCCATTCGGTTGGAAATTTTACGGCACGATAGAGCTGAATGCATCCGTTATCACGGGTTTCCGGCATCATATAAACGATTCCGTTCTCCTCGAAAACATACGGATATGAGAGATGAAATTTTTCTTCCAAAACAACTTGCGGTTGGGTGAATTTGCCTCCGATAAATTCCGAGTATCCAATCAAGCCTTTTTCTGTTACGTTATCAAACATTTCGACAAAAAGATATGTTCTGTTATTTTTTTCAAAAAAAAACGGATCGGCATACCAATAGCGTTTTGTCGCTTTCAATTCATCAAAAGCATAAGACTTTTTGTCGGCGTCGACAACTGTGTCGTTATTTGAATAACGGCGGAAAGCAATATCCCAGTATTCCTCAACAAAGATTTCCTTTAAAGGACGCATAAAGATTCACCTCTTTCAACCATTATATCATTTATCAATATTTTTTTCAACAAAAAAGACTGCGCCGGTGATGACGCAGCCTTTGAAAAGATATGATTATTTGTACATCGGGCCGTAAACCTGACATGCACGGTAATCCTGTCCCTCTTTGTCCATACCGAAATAGTTCCAGTTGGCAGGACGGAAAATCTTCTCCTCGGGAACATTGTGAAGAGATACGGGGATACGGAGCATCGAGCACATTGTGATAAGGTCTGCGCCGATATGACCGTATGTAGACGCACCGTGGTTTGCTCCCCAGTTGTTCATAAGGTCGTAAGCCGACTTGAACGCACCCTTGCCGTTGCAGATCGGAGTGAACCATGTGCAGGGCCAGGTGTAGTCCGTTCTCTTCCAGAGAGCGTCGGTAACATCGTCGGGAAGTGCAACATAGTAACCCTCGCAGATCTGAATTGTCGGTCCGATACCCTTAACAAGGTTAATGCGAATCATTGTTGCGGGCATCTCGTTCTTCGTAACGAAGCGTGAGGAATATCCGCCGCCGCGGAAATAGCCGTTGTCCGCCGCATTCCATGTTGTTGCCTTGAGCATCTTGTCAACATCCTCCTCGGTAACGTCATACCACGGCTTCATGCAAGGCTCGCCCTTTTCGTTCTTCAGCTCGCCGCAGGCGTCAAGGCAGGACGCACCGGAATTGATGAGATGGAGGAAACCGCCTGCTTCCTTTGCGTGTCCCTCAAGCTCATAGCCTGTAACTCTCTTGACGGAATCTGCGCTCCAATGAGTACGAACATCGGAGAACATTGACGGCTGATTTGTGAGGAGCTTCTGGAAAAGCATTGAAATTCCGTTGAGAACATCGTTCTCCGTTGCAAGGATATACGGCTCTCTTACGCCGTCCCAGTCAAACGAAGTGTTGAGCAGAGCCTCGGCAAAGTCTGCGTTCGGCCAATGGTCTGTCCACTGACGCTGTCCCTGGAAGCCTGCGGCAATAGCATTGTGACCTGCCATTTCTTCCTCTCTGCCCTTGGGAAGATTCTTGTTGCCGTTCATAAGATCCTTGATGATAACCATCATCTTGACCGTGAACTCCCAATCCTTTTCTTTCTGCTCGTCCGATTTTCTTACAAATTCGGGGTTCTTATCGAAGCCCTCGGGGCAATGCTCTCTTGTCCACTTGTATGCCTTCTGATATTCTTCCTCGTCATAGATGTTTTCTTCCATTCGGCGGAGAATTTCAACCTCGTCAACCGACTCAACTCTCATGCCGAGATATTCCTCGATGAAATCGGGATCAATCGAAGATCCTGCGATACCCATGCAGATAGAGCCGATCTGGAGATACGACTTGCCTTTCATTGTTGCAACTGCAACAGCGGCACGTGCAAAGCGAAGAAGCTTCTCCTTAACATCATCGGTGATGTTCTCGGAATCGTCCGCCTCCTGAACCTCTCTGCCGTAGATGCCGAAAGCCGGAAGACCTTTCTGAGCATGAGCGGCAAGAACAGATGCAAGGTAAACCGCACCGGGACGCTCTGTTGCGTTGAAGCCCCAAACGCCCTTGATTGTGTTAGGATCCATGTCCATTGTTTCCGAGCCGTAGCACCAGCAGGGAGTAACGGAAAGAGTTATCGCAACGCCCTCTTTCTTGAACTGCTCGGCGCAGGCGGCTGTCTCGGCAACACGTCCGATAGTCGTGTCGGAGATTACTACCTTGACCGGCTCGCCGTTGGAATACCTGAGATTTTCCTCAAAGAGCTTCTTTGCGGCCTTTGCCATTCCCATTGTCTGATCCTCAAGGGATTCTCTAACCTTGAGGGGACCTCGTCTTGCGTCAATGATGGGACGGATACCGATTACGGGATATTCGCCCAAATATCTGTTTTCTGCCATATTTAATTCATCCTTTCGTTGAATTATTTATTTTTTATGTAAATCTGCAAGCAGATTTTTCATTTGTTCATAAGGTTATCTGAACTCAACCGAAGCTTCAAAAACCGTGCCGTTTTCATTATTTTTAATAACATAAACTTTTGCGCCGGGGAAGGATGAGCCAACACGATAATAGCGTATGTTCCTCTCATGAATGTCTTCAGTCCAGTCTCCCTCTCCGAGCAATTCAATAACCTCAGAAACATTCATACCGACAATTTCATATTTTTCTTCGAGATCCAGCAACATATACTGCCGGAGGTTTGGACTTATTTGTACGACTTTATCCCAATTCTCAACCGAAAATTCGGTATACGGTTTTGCACAGATTTTTTCTGCGACGTTCATTGCCGGCTTAATTAAAACAATGAGCACCGCACAAACTATTGAGGCAATTATTTTCTTTGCTTTTGTTATTTTACCAAACATCGCAAACGCCAGCGAAACAATGGAAGCAACAAGAATAACCGCCAGCATAATCTTACAGATATATCCGTATTCGCCGTAGATGATCGAGTCGCCAGCTGCAAAAATTCCGAAGAGGAAGTACAATCCGGCGGTAAATGCCACGAAAACAATCAAAAAGATAATTTTCAGAGCAATTTTCATTCCCTTTTTCTTATCCATTTTATTCCTCACGTTTCAGATACTTCTTATAATCATTTTCCGTATCATTTATCTGCCTTATACGATTCTCAAAAAGTCCCCGTAAGCCTCTGCCCACTTGTCCGTGTCTTTCGGCTCATAGGTTTTCAGCTCGGAGGAGTCGGCAACGATTTTTCTTGCCTGTCCGATATTCTCAACCGAGCCGTCCGACATAAGCTGAACGGCAACGTTGCCCATTACGGTTGCTTCGATCGGGCCTGCTTTTACCGTGCGGTCGCAGGAGTTTGCCGTCATCTGACAAAGCAAGCCGTCCTTTGTTCCTCCGCCGATAACGTGGATAACGGGATAGTCACGCTTTGTACATTCCCTGAGCTTTTCAAAGGTCAGCCTGTATTTCATCGCAAGGCTTTCGTAGATACAGCGCATAACCTCACCAACGGTCTGCGGAACATGCTGTCCCGTCCTGCGGCAGAATTCACGCACACGCTCGGGAATGTTTCCGTGAGGAACAAACTCTGGAGCGTCGGGATCAATAAAGCACCTGAAAGGCTCTGCGGCAAGCGCAAGCTTCTCAAGATCTGCGTAGGAATATTCCTCGCCCTCACGCTTCCATTGACGGCGGCTCTCCTGGATGAGCCAAAGTCCGATTATGTTCTTGAGGAAGCCCGTCGAACCGTCAAAACCGCCCTCGTTCGTGATATTTATGTTCATTGAAGTCTCATTGACTATCGGCTTGTCAAGCTCTGTGCCGAAGAGCGACCATGTGCCGCTCGAAAGGAAAGCAAAATTGCCGTCCTCACACGGGACGGAGGTGATAGCCGACTGGGTGTCGTGACCGCAGACGGAAATAACGGGAACAGGATCAACGCCGCATTCCTCGCAGACTTCCTTTGAAAGCTCGCCGAGAACCGTGCCCGGCTGAACGAGCGGAGCAAAAAGAGATTTCTTTATTCCGAAAGCGTCAAGAATTTCCTCCGACCATGACTTTGTTTCAAGGTCAATGAGCTGTGACGTGGAGGCTATCGAGTATTCGGCACACATCTTGCCCGTGAGCATATATCCGAAAAGGTCGGGCATAAAGAGCATTTTATCAGCTCTCTCAAGCATCCACGGTCTGTATTTTTTGAGTGATATGAGCTGAAAAAGGGTGTTCAGCTCCATAAACTGAATTCCCGTGATACCGTAAAGCTTTTCTTTCGGCATTGTTTTGAACGACTCATCGACAAGTCCGGCCGTTCTTGTGTCACGGTAGTGGACGGGGTTTTCCATAAGCTTGCCCTCGGAGTCGATAAGTCCGAAGTCAACGCCCCATGTGTCAATGCCGATCGAATCAAAGCCGCCGGCGATCTTCGCCTTGACAATGCCCTGCTTGATCTCGTAGAAAAGGCGCAGAACATCCCAGTAAACCGTACCTCCCACGCTTACGGGATCGTTTGAGAAGCGGTGTACCTCCTCAAGCGTGATTTTATCGCCGTCGAAACAGCCGATTATCGCTCTGCCGCTTGAAGCACCGAAATCAAAGGCTAAAACTCTCTTAGTCATTTATTACAACACCCTTTTGGAGAATTATGTTTGCATATATTGCGGTCTCGCCCGTTGCAACGATTGCAAAGGCATTCTTCGCCTTGTCATAAAAATCAAAACGCTCGATCAGACCGATCTGCTTGTCCCCCTCGTTTTTGGCAACAATTTCCTTGTAGGTTTCCCAGATCTCGGGACGGTTGTCGGGATCGCCGTTATCCATAAGGGATACGGGAGCGTCAACATAGGTATCAAGAGGCATAAGCTTGAGAATTGCGTCAAGTATCTCAGGCACGCCGTGACCGTCAAGACGGACAAGACGCTTTGCATTTGTTGCGGCAGGGAAGTTGCCGTCGCCGATTACGATATAATCGCCGTGTCCCATTTCCATAAGTATTTTCAAAAGCTCCGGTGAAAGAACAGACGGTATGTTTTTAAGCACGTCAAGCACTCCTTTTTTCTATATTTAATTCATTATAACTGAAATCAAATTAAAAATAAAGGGAATTGACTGAAAAAGTTCCATAAATTTGTGAATCTTTTTTTGTTGAGAATATGGGAGAAAACTAAATCCGACCATGGTAATGTTGCACAAAAAACAAGCCGAAGTTTGTACGTTGACGAAATTTCCGTTTTGAGTTATAATAATACATAATAATGGCAGTATTTCTGCCGTGTTAAATTTCCATTTCGGAGGTATATTTATGAAAAAGATGTCCACAAAAATTATCTCCGTTATCCTTTGTCTTTGCATGGTCTTCGGCTGTTCTGCCATTGCCACCTCCGCAGAGGAAACAACGGATACGGTGACGAGAGTAAGCGTTTCATTCAACGGCGACTCTCAGACCTCAAGGGGCTTCTGCTGGTACACCGAGACCTATACAAGAAGCGATGTTCAGATCGTTAAGACCGCTGAATTTAACGGCAGCTTTGCCAATGCCGAGACCTACTCCGCAGGCAATGTTTACGAGTTCCGTGATCTCTACTGCCATAAGGTAACCGTTTCAAACCTTGAGCCGGGCACAGCCTATACATACCGGGTAGGCGACAAGTCGCTCGAGCTCTGGAGCGAAAACGGCACATTCAGAACCGATGACGGCGACAGCAAATTCTCGTTCATCTCCATTGCAGACGTTCAGGCAAGCAGCGATGAAAACTTTGCTCAGTCGGCTAAGACCTTGAAGGGTGCGCTTGCTACTCTCCCGAACTCCGAATTTGTTGTCAATCTCGGCGACTTCGTAAATGACGACACCAACGACGAGTGGAACTGGTATTTCAACAACTTCGCTTTTGCAAATATGAACACCACGATCGCTCCCGTTGCAGGCAACCACGACGGAAACATCACCAACAAGCTGAACATCAACGTTTTCAACTCTATGTTCAATCTCAGCAATCCGAACACCGAGTCGAACACAAACTGGGTGAACGGCGTTTACTATTCCTTTGACTACGGCAACGCTCACTTCGCCGTTCTCAACACCAACGATATGTATCCGATGACTCAGTCGCAGAGAAACTGGCTTGTTAACGATATGAGCAAGTCCGACGCAGACTGGAAATTCGTTCTTATGCACAGAGCGGCTTACTCCGAGGGCAAGAACATCAACAAGCCCGATACAATCATTATGAGAGACGTTCTTCTTCCTCTCTTTGACGAGCTTGACATTGATATGGTTTATGCAGGTCATGACCATGTTTATTACAGATCGCTCCAGGTTAAGGGAGATCAGCCCGTTGCAGATGTAACATATGTTACCGAGAACTTCAACGGCGAGCAGACCACCTTTGCTCTCAATCCCGAGGGAACGGTACACATCGTGCCCGCTACGGCAGGAACAAAGAGATACACCGTTCACGACGCTATTGATCCTATTCCCGACTGCTGCGCTTTCCGTCTTTCCACAAGAGGTCTTGGCGGCTGCTTTATGACGACCGAGATCGACGGCGGCAAGCTTGTTATCAAGTCCTATCTTGTTGACGACGAAACTCAGGAGATCACTCTCATTGATCAGTACGCTATCAAGAAAGATGTCGGACAGAATAAACCGGCAGAGGACTACGAGGATCTTCCGACCGACAACGTTTCCAACATCGGAAACTATGTAAAGAATTTGGTAACCGCCATAGTTAATATGCTTGCCAAATATCTCTTCGTTCTTGTTCCTCAGCTTATCAAGAACGCTATAAAATAAGAGTTTAAAAATAAATCTGCAAGCCGTCCGAAAGGATAGCTTGCAGATTTTTATTTATCTGATTTTTGTAAAATCAATACTTTGCAAGGTAATTGTCGATCTCCCACTGTGAGATGCTGGTGCGGTAGCTGTCCCACTCACGGCGTTTTGCCTCGATGAACTTGGTGTAAACGTGCTCGCCGAGAGCCTGCTTGATAAAGTCGCTTGCCTCGAACTCGTCGATAGCCTCCTCAAGCGTGCCGGGAAGCGATTCAATGTTCGCCGCCTTGCGTTCGTCCTCGCTCATATCGAAGATGTTCTTGACGGTCGATTCGGGCGGCATATAGCCCTTTTCAATTCCGTCAAGACCTGCCAACAGGCAGAGCGCCATTTCAAGATACGGGTTGCAGGAGGGATCTGCGCTTCTCAGCTCAACTCTTGTTCCCTTGCCTCTTGCGGCAGGAACACGGACAAGAGCCGAACGGTTGGACGCCGACCATGCAATGTAAACGGGAGCTTCGTAGCCCGGAACAAGTCTCTTGTAAGAATTGACAAGCGGATTGTTGACCGCAGTTGTCGCCTTGATGTGCTTCATAATACCTGCAACGAAGTGCAAGGCTGTTTCGGAAAGACCGTACTTGCCGTTCGGATCGCAGAAAACATTGTTGCCGTCCTTGTCAAAGAGGGACATATTCGTGTGCATACCCGAGCCTGCGATACCGAAGATCGGCTTAGGCATAAAGGTTGCATAGAGGTTGTGAAGCTGTGCGTATTTTTTAACGACATACTTGAAAGTCATAACCTTGTCGGCAACGGTGAGAACGTCGCCGTACTTGAAGTCGATCTCGTGCTGACCTTCGGCACATTCGTGGTGGGAAGCCTCGATCTCGAAGCCCATATCCTCAAGGGCAACGCACATATCACGGCGGCAGTCTCCGCCGAGGTCAACGTTGTCAAGGTCGAAATAGCCTGCCTTGTCGTGGGTTTTGGTTGTCGGTCTGCCCTCGTCGTCCGTGTGGAAAAGGAAGAACTCAAGCTCGGGACCTACGTTGAACTTGTAGCCCATATCGTCCGCTTTTTTGATTGCTCTTTTAAGAACATTTCTCGGATCGCCCGTGAACGGAGTCCTGTCGGAACAGTAAACGTCGCAGATCAGACGTGCCGTCTTTCCTTCGGACATATGATTCCAAGGAAGAACGACGAACGAATCGTAGTCGGGATAAAGATACATATCCGACTCCTCGATGCGGACGAAGCCTTCGATTGAAGATCCGTCTGTCATACATTCGTTGTCGAGAGCTTTTTCAAGCTGGTTGACGGTGATAGCAACGTTTTTCATACAGCCCAGAATATCTGTAAACTGAAGCCGTACAAATCGAACGTTCTGCTCCCTTGCCATCTTGAGGATGTCCTCTTTGGTGTACTTACTCATAATTGATTATACCTCTCATTCGGTTTATTTAGTTCATTTCATCAAGAGTCAGGCTGTAGCTCGGAAGAAAATCCTCCATAAAGCACCTGACCTCGGGCATATCAAGCTCCTCAAGCGATTTGAGATTGGTTTTCGCCGCCTTGTCAAAGTCATGGTTGCCTGCCTTTGCCTCCTCAACACATTTCGTATAGGCGCAGATCTTGTCCGCCGCCTTGACGAATTTCCAAAGCTGACGATCCTCCTCCTGCTTGATAAAGAAAGGCTTGTATTCCTCACGGAGATCCTCCGGGATCATATCGAGCAGAGCCTTGCACGCATCGTCCTCAACGCAGTTGAAAGCGTCACGGATCTGCTTGCTGTAATATTTTACGGGAGTCGGCATATCACCCGTTATGATTTCGGGCGCATCGTGGAAAACTCCGAGCACGGCTGTGCGCTCGGCATTGACATTGCCGCCGAAGCGTTTGTTGTGCAGAACGGCAAGCGAATGCGCAACCGTTGCGACCTCAAGCGAATGTTCGCTGATGTTTTCCATATGGGTGTTTCTCATCAGCGCCCAGCGGTTTATAAATTTCATTCTTGAAAGCATTGCAAAAAAATGATACTTTTTGCCCATTAAAACACCTTCTGTGTCAGTAGTATAAAAAATTTTAACATAGGTCGCCGTCTTTTGCAAGGAAATTCTTTCTTTTTTCTTTTTTGTGTGTTACAATCAGTATATAATTACTGAATCGAGGGTGTTCGTATGAATTTTACCGAAATAAATAACAACGGAACGGTTGAAGGCTTTTGCCTTGTAAAAAATCTTGAGGTCAAAAAAACGGCAAAGGGAATACCTTATCTTGACCTTATCCTGACGGACAGCTCAGGCGAGATCGGCGCAAAGCTCTGGGACTACAAGGAGGAAAACCACGGCTTTATAAAGCAAAATTCGCTTTTAAAGGTCAGAGGCTCAATTTCTGTTTTCAACGACGCACCGCAGATGCGGCTTGACAGGGTGCGGCTTGCAACAGAAGCCGACGGAGTGCGTATCGAGGATTATGTTCCGAGCGCCGATTACAGCGGCGAAGCGATGTATTCGACGATTGTCGATATCGTGAACGACTTTGAAAACGCTCAGCTCAAAACCCTTGTTATGACTGTGCTGGAGCAGAACAAAACTGCGATGCTCTACTGGCCTGCGGCGTTCAAGCTCCACCACGCTATCAGAGGCGGACTGCTCTACCACACTCTTTCAATTTTGAGAATGGCGCAGAGCGTTGCTCAGATCTATCCCTGCGTGGAAAAGGATCTGCTGTTTTCGGGAGTTATCCTGCACGATATTGCAAAAATTACCGAATTTGATGTTTCCGAAACAGGCATAGCTTCAGGCTATACTGCTGAGGGAACGCTGATCGGTCATCTTGTCAAGGGTGCAATGAACATTGAAAAAATCGGCGAGGAGCTTGGCACGGACAGAGAGCTGTTGACTCTCGTTGAGCATATGGTAATCTCCCACCACGGCGAGCCGGAATTCGGCGCGGCGGTCAGGCCGATGTTCCTTGAGGCTGATATCCTTGCACAGCTTGACCTACTTGACGCAAGGATTTATGAGATATCGCAGGCGGTTTCCGAGGTGGAGTCGGGCGAGTTTACGCCGAGACAGTGGGCGCTTGACAACAGGAAGCTTTACAATCACGGACTTAAAGAGATCAAGCCCAAAGCGGAACTTTTGTGAGAGAAAAATCAGCATTTACCATAATAAAATCAGGGAGGCTTTTATATGAAAAAGTTACTCAGCATCTTTTTGGCGGCTGTAATTTTTGCAGGGTGTACCGCAACGGCATTTGCACAGCAGGACAACACATTTACGGGCGAGCTGAACGTTATCTCCTTTAATGTTGACGGACTGCCCGTGCCGTCGTTTCTGTCCTCGACAAAGAGGAACGCTGTCACCGCAACAAAGCTTATCGCACAGCAGATCAATTTCACGGACTGCGATATTCTCTGCGTTCAGGAGGATTTCAATTTTCACTCGATTTTGAAAAACAATCTTGATATGGAGTATGCCACCGAGACAAGCGGCGGTGCGGCGATTGGTGATGGGCTGAACTTTTTCTCGAAATATCCGATATACAACGTCGGCAGGGTTGCGTGGGAGTCCGCATACGGAGTTTACGGCTGCGGAATGGACGAGCTGACGCCGAAAGGTATTCTCTATTGCACGGTTGAGATCGCCGACGGAGTTTACATTGATGTTTACAATATCCATGCCGACGCATGGGAGGACGACAACTCAATGCAGGCTAAGTCTGATCAGTTCGATCAGCTCATTGAGCTTGTTGAAGAACATTCGGGAACGGACAGGGCGGTCATACTGACAGGTGATTTCAACACAAACTATGCCGTTTTCCGTGAGGGCTATCAGAGCGGACGCTATAAGATTGACCTTTGCCAAAAGCTGTTGGACAATTTCATCGGTCACGGCTTCAAGGACGCATGGGTGGAGTACAACAACGGCGGAGATTACAGCTTTACCTATGCCGAAATGGCTGAACGCTACGGCTGTGCGTATCCACGCTCATGGGATACGCTTGACCACGTTTATTACCGTGACGGTGCAGGAGTTTCGTTCGAGCTTGCCGAGGCGGTGTATGAGGGCTTCGACTGTGACGGAATAACCTGGGACGGACACCTCTCCGATCATGCGGCGGTTGTTACGAAGCTTGAATACACGGTCGATCCCGATGAAACAATATCGCCGGAGAACAAACAAACAGAGCAATTCAACCTCGGCGAATACATCGCAAATGCAATTAAAACGTTCTCCGCAACGCTGGTTAAGGCTATAATCAACCTGCCCGATCTGATTATAAACGGATTGGACTGGCTTAAATAAAGGATAGGAGCAAATATGGACTGGACAGAAGTTAAAATCAACATCAATTCTAAGGACGTGGAAACGGCAGGCAATATTGCTCAGATGGTCGTTCCCTACGGCATTTATATCGAGGATTACAGCGACCTTGAGCAGGCGGCATGGGAGATCGCTCATATCGACCTCATTGACGAGGAGCTTCTCAATAAAGACAGGAGTAAGGCGGCTATCCACGTCTACATTTCTCCCGAAGAAAACCCTGCCGAGGCGGTTGCGTTCCTCTCCGAACGCTATAACGCAGAGGGTATAGAGCATGATATCGACCTCAGCGTTTGCAGAAATCAGGACTGGGAGAACAACTGGAAGGAATATTTCAAGCCGATGCCTGTCGGGGAAAAACTGCTTATCAGACCTGTATGGGATAAAGACTGCGATCCGCAGGGCAGAACCGTCCTTGACATTGAACCGGGACTTGCTTTCGGCAGCGGCGGCCACGACACTACCCGTCTTTGCCTTGAAACGCTTGAGGGACATATCACACCCGAGGTTGAGCTTCTCGATATCGGCTGCGGAAGCGGTATTCTCGGAGTTGCAGGGCTTCTTCTCGGCGCAAAGAGCGCAACGGGAGTTGACATTGACGAGCTTGCCGTAAAGACAGCAAGGGAAAACGGCGTAATCAACGGCTTTACTGAGCCGAAATTTACCGTCTTTCAGGGCAATCTGACCGATAAGGTCAAGGGCAAATATGACATTGTTGTTGCCAATATAGTTGCGGATATAATTGTGATGTTCACCAAGGACGTCGGCAAATTTCTCAAGGAGGACGGTCTCTACATCACCTCGGGAATAATCGACACAAGAGAGCCGGACGTGCTTGCCGCATTTGAAGAATACGGCTTTGAGGTCGTCGGCAGACACGAAAGCAGCGGCTGGCTTTGCTTTGAAACGAGGTTGAAAAAATGATTTATCTCAATTCGGAGGATATCGTTCTTTTTTCGGGCGACTCGATAACCGACGGAAACCGAGGCAGAAAAATGGACTGCAATCACATAATGGGACACGGTTACCAGTTCATTGTTTCCGCAAAGCTTGCCTATGACAATTCCGAGCGCAGACCTAAGTTTGTCAACAAAGGATATTCGGGCGCAACAATGGGCAAGCTGCTTGAAACATGGCAGGAGGACGTTATAGCTAACCGCCCGACGGTTCTCAGTATTCTTGCCGGCACGAATGACGGACTTTTCGGCTTTCAAAACGGATTGACGGTTTCCGAGGTCGAAGAAAGATATGAGAACGATCTCACAAAGGCTGTCAGGCAGACAAGAGAAGCCTTACCGGACACAAAAATAATTATCTGTGAGCCGTTTTATTTTCCGCTTTCAAAGGAGGATTTGTCCTACCGATTTACTCCGCATATCGAATGTGAAGCCGAATTTGAAAGACCTGACACAAACGAGACAACGGAGCAGATGAAATATAAGTCAGAGGCAATTTCTCTGACGAGAAGAGCGGCAAAAAGAGTTGCCGAAGGTGAAGCGGCTGTTTTTGTCCCGCTCTACAAAAAGCTTGCAGAAAAAATCTCGGCATCAAAGACCGAATATTATATGTGGGACGGCACTCACCCCTCAATCGCAGGTCATATGCTGATTGCGGAGGAATGGCTGAAAGCGGTCGAAAAGGAAATCTGAATAAAAAAACGGAAGCCGGCATATACCGACTTCCGATATTTTTTTGCAATTTTTATTTAACGCTGTCAACGAGGTCAATGAACTCGGAAATAACCTTTGAAGCTGTGTTCTTACCCCAGGAGATAAGGCACCATGTATCCGTGTCAAATGATTCCTTGGACTCGCTGTACTGAACGCCTGCCATTACGAAATCGTCGTCAGGCTCGATATAGCCGATAGCGTCGTTCATAAGGTCAAAGACGATGATGTTCTCGCCGTACATTTCACGGAGCGACTTGTACTCGAAGCCCTTGAGACCGTCGCCGCCGATGAGAAGCTCGCCGTAGGTTTCACCCGGGCAAAGCTCAACTAAAAGCGAATTGCCAAGCTCCATATAACCGCACTCGGTAACGGTGTAATACTTGCCGTTCGTCTTGTCATAAAGGAAGAAGTAATCCGTGATACCTGTCTTGCCGACGATATCCATAAGCGAATTGGATACTTCGATTATGTACTGCTTGTGGGCGATGTTGAGCATCGGAGCAACTGTTGTTTCCGCAACAGGCTTCCAATCCTCATACCATGAGGAGTATTTCTCGGTTGAACCGTATTCAGCCTCGCCGAGGAAATCGCCGAGAGCGTAGTTCATCGTTTTACACTCAGCCTCGGTCTTTGTAAGTCCGAGAATGATGTATCCGATCTCATGACCGTATCTTACGGTTTCCTCATGTCTTGTGAGGTTTTCAATTCCGTCGTTGCTTGCGCCGCGCTGATAGGTAATAGTTCCGATACAGCCCTGAATATAAATGAAATTGTAGCCTGCTTTGTTGAGAACTTCCTCAATGTAGGGAACAAAGTCTGCGGAAATAACCGTGTGACCGAAGCCTGAATTTTCAGGATGTGCGCTGAAAGACGCAACGATCGTCGGTGTCTTGCTCCTGTCGTCGGGAACGAACTTCAGGCGGTAAAGATTGCCGTCAAAGGTGTAGGGAGCAGTTCTGTCACGAAGATAATCGTCTGCAATATCCTTCTTTGCAAGGGTGAGAGTACCTGCCTCCATATCGGCATATGCCGCCTTTATGGTCTTTGCAGTCTGCTCAATGATCTTGTTAAGGAAGGTACGGTTTACTCCGCTGTGAATATCGGAAAGACCGAGATTTGAAAGGAAAATGTTGTTCAGAACGTTTGAAACGGTGTTGTCCCATACGCCCTGGAGATCAATTCCGCTGTGGGTGTGAGTTACCGAAACATTTACGCTGACAATGTTGTTTTCTTTGGCGAAATCCGCAACTGCGGCACGGATAAGACGAACGTCGGCGTTTGCGATGCCGATAGCGTCAAGCACGCAGAAAGCAACGTTGCCTCTGCCTGTTCCATCGTTGAGAACGATTGTTCGTACCCAAAGTCCGTCAAAGGTCTCGGTTGTAGTAGCCATAAGACCGTAGCCGCCCATTGTGTAAGGCGTTGTGCCGAAATCGTCGGGAAGAATGGAAGCCTGAGCATAGCCGAGGTGCCATTTTGCGCCTGCCGCCGGAGCGTCAAGGAACTCGGACATTCCCGAATAGAAATTGCCGTAATCGTCAAGATTGAAGCCGGCATAGTCATTGATAACGGAGGTCTTGGGGATAACCAGACCGAGAGCCTTGCCGATAATGTTTATAAGCGTATTGCTGAGCACGTTTATCGCCTTGGCAAGAGCTTTCATAAACACTGTCTTAAAGCTTGTTGAAGAAAGCGATTCAAAAGCGTCGCCGAGCTTGCCGAGGGTGTCGCCGACAACCTGAACCTTGTTGCCGTTTGCCTCTGCGTCGGCAAGGTACTCCTCAAGCGTAATGTTTGTTTCCGTTGCGGTCGGAGCTTCCTCGTTCTTTGCAAAAGCCGTTACACCGATGGGAACGACGAGGCAAAGGCAGAGAACAACCGAAAGAACGGATAAAAGAATTTTTTTCATAATTCTGCTCCTTTCGGAAAATGATATTATTCCTATGATAAACGATTATACCATATTTTCAAAATAATTACAAATAAAACTCTCGGCTTATTTTTTATTCAATTTGACGAAATGTTAAGTCGTGTTTCGATTGACTTTTGAGCCTGACAAGAATATAATAGTATCTGTTTCTATATTTGCACACAGTCAAACGGAGGTTTTTGAATATGAATCTTTCAGGGAAGAGGGTTCTCGTCGTCGGACTTGCACGAAGCGGTATGGCGGCGATCAGAGTGCTGAAAAAGCTCGGTGCGGTAATCACCCTTTCGGAGAGTAAGAAGAAAGAGGAAATTAAGGAGCTTGATTTTCTCAACGAAAACGGAGTTGAAATAGTCGGACAGGACGCAGAGGTTTTCGAGCGTGACTTTGACCTCGTTGTTAAGAATCCTGGAGTACCGTTCAGAAGTCCTGCAATGCAAAGGCTTGCGGAGCGCAATATTCCGGTTATAACCGAGATTGAGCTTGCCTATCAGGTCGCAAAGCCTCAGCACTATATCGCTGTTACGGGCACAAACGGTAAAACGACCACCACAACCCTTGTTTACGAGATCCTCAGACGTGCGTTCCCCGGCAAGGCGCACCTTTGCGGCAATATCGGTATCCCTCTTTGCGAGATAGTTATGGAAAACGGACTTATGGAGGAGGGCGGACATTACATTGCCCTTGAAATTTCCAATTTCCAGCTTGTCAATATTGATACATTCCGTCCCGAGGTCGCCGTAATCATCAACCTCACTCCCGATCATATTGACTTTATGGGCGGTCTGGACGCTTATTACAAATCAAAGACCGAGGTTTACAGAAATATGGCTGACGGCGATGTCTTCCTGCTCAATGCGGACGATCCCGTTGTCAAGGAATACACCGACCGCTATCCTGTGAAATGCGTTAAACATTCCTTCAGCATTGAAAACGAAAACACCGACAGCGTTGTCAGGGACGGTTATATTGAAATCGGCGGCGAAAAGGTGCTTCCGACCGACTCAATAAGACTTGTCGGAAAACATAATTTGCAGAACGTCATCATCGCCGTTTCTGCGGCAAAGGCGATCGGCATTTCAAACGATATTATCTGTGATGCGGTTTCCTCGTTCACGGGAGTTGAGCACAGAATCGAGTTTGTACGTGAGCTGAACGGAATAAAATACTACAACGACTCCAAGGGCACAAACACCGACGCAACGATAATTGCGCTGAAATCCTTCCCGAAAGGCGTTATTCTGCTTGTCGGCGGATTTGAAAAGGGGCTGTCTATGGACGAGATGAAAAAACACCTCGGCTGTGTGAAAAAGGTGATCGGCTTCGGCGCCTGCGGACCGAGGCTTGTGCGTGAGCTTGTCGGCGAGGACGGCATTGTCGTCACAACTCTCGACGAGGCTGTCGCAGAGGCGAACAAGGTTGCCGAGAGCGGAGATATTGTTCTCCTTTCACCGACAACCAGTTCATTTGACCAGTATTCCTGCTTCGAGGAGCGAGGCGACCACTTCAAAAGGATTGTAAATGCGCTTTAATAATTTCCGCAGAAAAAAGCTTGCCTGATTTTCGGAAAGGATAGTCACTGTATGACAGAAAACGAAAAGTATATCGGCGTTTTTGATTCGGGCATCGGCGGTCTGACCGTCGTAAAAAGCATAGTCGAAACAATGCCGAATGAAAACATAATATATTTCGGAGACACGGCTCATGTTCCCTACGGCACACGCTCAAAGGAGCAGATAACGGAATACGTTCTCAGCGACGTGAAATTTCTCAGCCGCTTCAGCTTAAAGGCGGTTGTTATCGCCTGCAACACGGCGGACTCGGCGGCGAGGGAAAAGGTTGAGGAAAAATACAGCGATCTGCCCGTTTACGGAGTGGTTGCGCCGGCTTCGAGAAAGGCGGCGGAGCTGACGAAAAACAACAAGGTCGGCGTTATCGCAACAAACGCCACGGTGAACAGCGGCGCATACGAAAAAACAATACACGGCTATTCTCCCGATATTCGGGTGATAAGTCTTGCCTGTCCTCTGCTTGTCCCTCTCGTTGAGGAGGGACGCTTCAAAAAGGGGGACAAGGTAATCGAGCAGGTTCTCAAGGAGTACCTCACCCCGCTGAAAGAGCAGGGCATCGACACCCTCGTCCTCGGCTGTACCCATTACCCGTTGCTTTACGATGTGATAACCGAGATCATGGGCGGCGGAGTGACGGTAATAAGCTCCTCGGTTGCGGCGGCGGAGGAGCTGAAAAAGGGACTTAAAGAAAAAAATCTCCTCAGCGAAACCGCTGACAGCGAAAGAAAATACTTTGTCAGCGACAATGCGGAGGATTTTGAAAATCACGCTCTGTTTTTTATGGGCGATTCTCTCGGCGGAGCCGTCGAGCAGGTGGATATCGAAGAATAAAAATATCGCAGATCGAATTACGGTCTGCGAATATTTTTTATTTAATTAACTTCTCAACATAATCCGCATAAATTTTTCCGATAACCTCTGCGCCGTGAAAGTAGGTCGGGTGAACGCCGTCCTCGGAAACCTTCTGCCAATCGTCGTGGCAGATGTGGGAGGCAAGAAGTCCGTCAAGCGGAATAAAAATATCCGCATATTCACGGGCAAGCTTCCTTGTTATCTGAATTTTCGGATCAAGATCCTCACGGAAATAAAGCTTATCCTCGGCAGGAAGCAGGAACTGCTCGATCATTACAATCTTTGCATTTGTCTTGGTTTTGATCGCTTCAAGCACCGTGCGGTAATTTTCCTCATACTTTTCGTCGGAAAGCCAGTCACGGCTCTCGGCTCTGTGCCATGTGTCGTTGACGCCGATAAGAATTGAAACGATGTCGGGCTGAATGTCGATAAAATCCGCCTGCAATCTTTCAACAAGATTTATCGTCTGATCTCCGCTTATTCCGAGATCAATAAACTCGATCTCCTTTTCGGGAAATCTCTCTTTCAAAAATTTTGCGGCAAATTTCGGGTATCCGTTGCCGAGATCGTGCGGATCTTCACGCTTGCGCTCGGCGTCGGTTATGCTGTCGCCCTGAAATAAAAGCTTCATATAAAATCCTCCGTTTTAACAATTTTTATTTCATCAAAATATTCGTTTCCACAGACGGAAATCAGAACATTTTTTTCACAAAGACACGAGAATTTTTTCTCATATTTTTCAAAAATTTTTTCATAATTTTCAAAGGAAAATCCGCCGATATCGGCAAGTGTTTTTCCCTCGCATTTTATCACGCTTTCTTTCAGCGTCCAAAGTCTTGTAAACACTTCCTCTTTGTCGGAGACCGATCTGATAAAATCGTTTTCCGCTTCGGAAAAAAATCTTTTCGCAACCCTTTCGTTAAAGCCGTTCTTCTCCTGAGCGTCGATGCCGACGGGTAAATCGGCAACCGCAACGGCTGCGCCCTGAGAGCAATGGCTTATGTTGAAAAATTTTTCTCCGCTTTTAAGAAACGGCTTCCCGTTTTCTCCGATTACGGTTTCAAAATTTTTCACACCGCTTTCTTTCAGCGAAAAAGTCATAAGCAAATGTGAAATAACGCAGTTGTCTCTGTCGATTTTTCTTTTCAGTTTTTCAAATTTTTTCCGCCGATTTACAGGAAGAAAATTCAAAAATTTTTCGGCTGAAAAATTTTCGTAGTCGTCAAAAAAGTAAATCAATTTTTTCACGCTTTCGGATTTATATGGGCTCCACCTTTGGGACGGCAGACGGTAGACTTTCCACCTCATCACCGCCTGCGGCGGAGCTTCCCCTCAAGGGGAAGCCTTGCATAGTTTTATCAGAATTCAAAGCATCATCATCTAACGTCTAAAGTCTAAAATCTAAAGTCTAATTTGGGGAAGGTGCCGAGGAACGAGGCGGATGAGGTGTGACAGAAGATACTATCTGTTATATTTAAGCGAGGGAGGCAAAATCACTGTAAATCTCAATACCCCTCCGTGAACATATGGAGGTCGCCGCCGTCACATTCACGGTAGCCGATAACCGTTGCAAGGTTTACGTTGTGAATACTCTTAAAAATATTCATATCCACGTTGTCGTTTTCCGCCTTGAGCTTTTTGATAAGATTTTTAACCTCCTGCCGCTTTGAGCCGTTTTCGGCTTCGGCGTTCGCCTGAGTAACCTTGCAGGCACAGCGGATAAACTCAAGTCCGTTGTAGCTTGCCCACGATATAATGTCCTTTTCCCTGACCATATAAAGCGGACGAATCAGCTCCATTCCCTCATAGTTGGTGCTTCTGAGCTTGGGCATCATCGTCTTGATCTCCGCACCGTAGAGCATACTCATCAGGGTTGTCTCTATCGCATCGTCAAAGTGATGACCGAGGGCGATCTTGTTACAGCCAAGCTCCTGAGCAAATTTGTAGAGATAGCCCCTCCTCATTCTGGCGCAAAGGTAACAGGGGGAGCCGCCCTCTGCGGCATAGACCGTTTCAAAGATCGGGGAGTCAAATATTTTTATCGGAAGCTTCATAATTTCCGCATTTTCAATTATCTTTGCTCTGTTGTCCCCGACATAGCCGGGATCCATTACGATATATTCAACATCAAAGTGAAAATCGCTGTATTTTTGCAGGTGACACATACATTCTGCCAGCAGCATCGAATCCTTGCCGCCCGAAATGCAAACGGCGATTTTGTCGCCCGGACTGATAAGCTCATAGTCCTTTATCGCTCCAACAAAATTATTCCATATCGTTTTTCTGTATTTTTTGATTATACTGCGTTCAATGAGCTGATGACGTTCCATAATTTGCTCCTGTTTCAAGATATAGTTCATTTTACCATTCAATACGCTGATTTTCAACAGCTATGGCAAAATTTTTAGGTTGAAAATCTTTTCTTTTTAATGTATAATGTCATCATATTGTTTTTAATGTCGGAGTTGATTTTTTGAATAAAGCATTGGAATACAGGGTTATGCCCACGGTTGCCCTCAGGGGACTGGTTGTTTTTCCCGGAATGGGAGTGACCTTTGACGTCGGCAGAACCCGTTCGTTACAGGCGATCAAGGCGGCAATGGCTGACGATCAGAAGATTTTCCTTGTCGCTCAAAAGGACGTCAGGGACGATGAGCCTGATATTGACCGCCTTTTTAAGATCGGTACGGTGGCGAAGATCAGCCACATTCTCCGCCTGCCGAACAGCGACACCGTCAGGGTTTCCGTTGACGGATTGTCAAGAGCGTCGCTAGTCGATATGCTCCAAAGCGAGCCGTACCTCATCACAGACGTGAAGCTTCGCCGTGAGCCTGCAATCCGTCCCGACGACAAGGACTATGCGACAGCTCTCGTCCGTCAGACCAAGGACTATTTTGAAGATTACGCCGAGGTCGTTCCGCAGATGCCTGCCGAGATCATTCTCGACGTACTCGAAAAGAACGATCCGGGAGAGCTTGCCGATTATATCGGATCGAATATTATGCTCGAATACAAGAAGCGTCAGCAGATACTTAACGAGATAAATCCGCTCAAGCGGCTTGAAAAGGTATGCTGTATGCTTGCCAACGAGGGCGACCTGATGAAGATTGAAAACGAGATCAATCAGAGGGTTCAGGAAAATATAGACAAAAGCCAGCGTGAATACTATCTCAATGAGCAGATGAAGGTGATTTCCGAGGAGCTGAACGACGGACTTTCTCCGCAGGCGGAATGTGACGAGTTCCGTGAGAAAATCAAGGCTCTCGGTCTTGACGAAAAGTCGGAAAACAAACTGCTCAAGGAATGTGCAAGGCTTGAGAAAATGTCCTCCACCTCTCCCGAAGCGACGGTCATAAGGGTTTATCTCGAAACCTGCCTTGAGCTTCCGTGGCACAAGTATTCGACGGATAAGCTCGATCTTGTTCACGCAAGGAAAGTCCTTGACCGTGATCATTACGGTCTTGAAAAAGTTAAGGAAAGAATTATCGAAGCTCTTGCCGTCCGCAAGCTTTCCGACGGCTGTTACGGTCAGACTCTCTGCCTCGCAGGCCCTCCGGGCGTCGGCAAGACCTCGATCGCAAAGAGTATTGCTTCGGCAATGGGACGCAGCTTTGCGAGGATATCCCTCGGCGGCACAAGCGACGAGGCAGAGATCAGAGGTCACAGAAAAACTTATATCGGCGCAATGCCGGGCAGAATTATTAACGCTGTCAAGCAGGCAGGCACGCAAAATCCGATAATTCTGCTTGACGAGATTGACAAGCTCGGCTCGGACTACAAGGGCGATCCCTCGTCGGCTCTGCTTGAGGTGCTTGACGGAGAACAGAACAGCACCTTTGTTGACCGATATATCGAGCTTGAGTTTGACCTCAGTAAGGTTATGTTCATCACCACGGCAAATGACCTTTCAACCGTTCCTAAGCCCCTGCTTGACAGAATGGAGATAATCGAGCTTGCAGGCTATACCAACGAAGAAAAGTTCAACATCGCCAAGAAGCACCTTGTTCCTAAGCAGGCGAAGCTCCACGGACTTAACGGCAGAACTTTCAAGATAAACGACAAGGCTCTGTATGCTCTGATTGACGGCTACACCCGTGAATCGGGAGTCAGAAAGCTTGAGCAGAAGATTTCCGCCCTTTGCAGAAAAGCGGCGGCAGAGATAGTCGGCGGCGATGCAAAATCGCTGACGGTAAAGGAAGCTAACCTCGAAAAACTGCTCGGTCCTAAGAAATATCTTCCGCTTTCCTTGGACGGTGAAGCGGAGATCGGCGTTGTCAACGGCCTTGCGTGGACGAGCGTAGGCGGAGAGATGCTCCAGGTTGAAGCGGCGGTATTCGACGGCACGGGTAAGGTAGAGCTGACAGGCTCGCTCGGCGACGTGATGAAGGAATCGGCGATGGCGGCGGTCAGCTTTATCAGAAGCAAGGCGGACAAATACGGAGTGAACAGCAAGTTCTATAAGGAAAAGGACATTCATATTCACGTTCCCGAGGGCGCCGTTCCCAAGGACGGACCTTCGGCAGGAGTGACAATGGCGACAGCCCTGCTTTCGGCTTTGACGGATACTCCCGTTAATCAGTTTGTTGCGATGACAGGCGAAATTTCCCTCAGGGGCAGAGTTCTGCCGATCGGCGGACTGCGTGAAAAAACCATGGCGGCTTACAGAATGGGAATCAAGACGGTCATCATTCCGCAGAAGAATGTTCCCGACCTTGCCGAAATTGACGAGAAGGTCAGGTCGGCGATTAAATTTGTTCCCGTGACGGAGCTTGACGAGGTTTTTGACGTTGCACTCATAAAATCCGATGATGAAAAAGAAAGAAAAAGCATTGCAGCCTCGGTCAAAAAGGACAAGGGCTTTGCGGCAATGCGGATTTGAGGCTGAAGATGAGATTTGATAAGGTGAAATACGAGGCTTCCTACGGTACGGCTCAGCAGCTGCCGAAAAGCGACCACACGGAGATCGCTTTTGCAGGTCGGTCGAATGTTGGAAAATCCTCAATGCTCAATAAAATACTGAACAGAAAAAATCTTGCAAGAGTAAGCTCCGTTCCGGGCAAAACGGTCACGGTCAATTTCTTTGACTGCGACGGGGTAAAGCTCGTGGATCTTCCCGGCTACGGCTATGCGAAGGTCAATTTCAACGAGAAAAAACGCTGGGCGGATCTGATGGAGGGATATTTCACATCGGGAAGAAACATCCGCCTTGTAGTTCAGCTCACGGATATGCGCCACCCGGTCACCAAGGACGACCTTGATATGATGAGGTTTATGAAGTCGTCAGGCTATAATTTCATCGTTGTTATGACCAAGAGCGATAAGCTCAACAAAACCGAACGGGCAAATCGGCTTGAAGCGGTAAAGCAGGAGCTTGCCGAATTTGACGGCGTGCAGATAATTCCGTTCTCCGCCTCCAACGGCGATGGTGCGGAGGAGATCCGCAAAGCAATCGAAGCGGCGGCGGAAAGAAACTGAAGATAGGCTTACAAACTCCCTGAACACGGTTGTTCGGGGAGTTTTTTAAGCGGACAAATTATTTTTCTATTTGTGCAAAAATTATATTTTTCAAAAAATTTTTCTAAAATTATTGACTATTTTGCGCAAATATGGTACTCTGTGCTTAGGGGAAAAAGATTTGGAGGCGTTTTTATGCGTAAATCATTGTCAATTCTTTTAAGCATTATAATGGCATTATCCCTGTTAGCGTATATTCCCTGTACCGCATTTGCGGCGGCCGAGGACGCTATCGGTAAATATGACTTCAAAATCACCAACCCGTATGAAACGGTTGATTGGGACACCTGGAAGGCATATAAGGGAGCAACCCACGTCCACACCGTCAGAAGTGACGGAAACGTTGAGCTTAACGATATGATCGAGGAATACTACTCCAAGGGATATCAGGCTCTCGCTCTGACCGACCACGGTACGGTCAACTACTCATGGACAAAGGATCAGACCCGACTTTCTATCTTCGGCTATCAGTATTTTGTTCACGGAAATATTGATGAGCTTTCCGAGGCAAGATATCAGCAGATCACAACAGGCTCCGACAGAGGCGGCGACGGTATGACCGAGATCCCTCTCGGTATCGAGCTTAACGGCTCATCGAGTGCAAAGTGCCATGTCAACAGCTACTTTGCGGACTGCGGTCACGGTGATCTTGAAATCGACTCCACATGGCCGGAGGACGCAATCAGAAAGAGCCAGAACGCAGGCGGCATCTGCCACATCAACCATGTCGGTGAGTGGACAGAGGGCAAGAGCGATATCAACACCTACAACGCAGATTTCGTTTCAAGGTATGCTAATCTTTTCCTGAATTATTCGGCTTGCATCGGTATGGAGCTTGTCAACACGACCGATAACAGAACTCATAACGACCGTTATCTCTATGACGAAACCCTCAAGGTAACGGCTCCCCTCGGCAGAAACATCTGGAGCTTCTGCGAGGACGATTCCCACGATTACGAGGACGTTGAGAACAACGCTCAGTATTTCGTAATGCCCGAGAACAATGCGGCAAATATCCGCACAAGTATGGAAAACGGCACATTCTTCGCCTGCTCAAAGAACGCTAAGACGGCGGCAGAGCTTGGCGACGGCTTTGCGGCAGAGGGTGCATTCCCGATGATAAGCCGTGTTACGGTTGACGATGAAACAAATCAGATCAGCGTCAATCCTTACAACGCTCAGACGGTCAAGATGGTTGCCGACGGCAAGGTTATTGCCGAAAAATCTGTCGGCTATGACAATCAGACAATCACTTTCGACCTCAACGAATATGAGGACGAGATCGGTTCCTATGTCAGAATTTACGTTCTCGGTGCAGGCGGTATCTGCTACGCTCAGCCGTTCCTTGTAACCAAGACGGAGTACAAGACCAGCACGGTTCAGTTCCTTCTTCCCTCAAACGACACAACCGTAACGGTCAAGGATTCTGACGGCAATGTCGTTGAGCCGTGCAATTCGGATCACTACTACAAGCTCGGCGCAGGCAGATACACATACACGGCAGAAAGAAGCGGCTTTGAAACAAAGACGGCAAGCTTCTCTATCACTCAGGAGTCCGTAAATGCAGGTCTGCAAATCAAGATTAACGTTGAGCTTCAAGCGGAAATAGGTGCTGTTTCAACAACATTCTATGTTCCCGAAACGATTTATCTCAACCCGTCAAACAGCACATTCCAATATTATCTCGACAGAGAGAACGCTGTTGACGGCGCACTCAACAGCAACGCTTCAAAGACAACGGGCAACGTTTACTTCAACTGTGACAAAGCAACGGCTGTCAGCGTTACGGTCAGCGGTGCAACAGTAAGCTATACCAACGGCAGCAGCGCAACGGGCGGAACTCTTTCCACGGCTGTTTCGTCAGGTAAGCTCAACACGGCTCTTGCTTCCGGCACAGGAACAACGATTGAATGGACAGCTTCATATACCCTTGAAAACGGCGAAGCAAGAACGGCTAAGGCATACTCTTACGTATATGCGCCGAACACAAACGAGATCGGTGCGGCGATGAGACAGGTTCACACATACAGCACAGACGTTTACAATCAGGGTATTCTCTATGCGATAGGTCTTGAGAGCGTAACAGGCGGTTCGTACACCTGCACAAAGAATTTCTTCACGGATTCCGCTCCGACCTCCAACACGGGTATCGGCGGCTGGTTTACATCGGCGGCAAACGGCGGCGTTGCTTACAGCAATCACAGCCACAAGTCCAACGCAGGCGATTCCCACACAGTAACAGGCGGAACAGGTACGGTTTATGTTGACTCAAGCCGTGTCACCAACCTCAATCAGATTCCTAACCTCAAGATAGGTTACTGGCAGTGCGACGCCGAGGGCGACACCACGGTTGACGGATATATCAAGCAGACGATCGACGGAGCAACCACCACCGTAAAATCTTTCACAACAGGTGTCGGCTCGGTTTACAGCAACGGCATCAATTACTCCAACAAGCTCGGTGCCGAGGGCACAAAGAGCATTACGGTTTCCGCTTACTCCCTCAACCTCAGAGGTAACAGAAAGAACAACAACTACTACAACATTTCGATCAACGCAAACTATGTCAACAAGGAAACGCTCAGAACAGCTTACAATGCGGCTATCCGTTCGGCATATGATCCGACAGATTACAGCGCATCGGTTTACAGTACATATTCAGCGGCTCTTATGAATGCCGGTACGGTGCTCGGCGATCCGACAGCAACGGCAAGCGAGGTTTCGGCAGCATATGCAACCCTTGCAAATGCCACAGGCGCAATGGCATAAATCAGCATAATATTACGGCGAGGAACTTAACCGTTCCCCGCCGTGTTTTTATTATTTAGTTATATGCGAACCAATCTCATTACAACTGTCATAACAAGCTTAACAAAGTTATAGAAGCTTGCCGAACGGATAAATGCGTCCAGGCTGTCGGCAGGCTCTCCCTTTTCGGGAGTGACCGCACAGAAGGTCTGATTTACGGTATCGTTCTGCATAAACTGCGGATACTCCTCCATATCGAAAACCGTGAGCTGAGTATCGCTCTCGAAAAGAGTGTTGTAAAAATCACGGTGTCCGTCGTGCGTTTTGCAATGAAGCATATCCTTTACAAACCATGTGCTTTCCGGAAGAATACAGGTCGAAGCGTCAATCCTGCCATCGGGCGAAAGGAAGTTTTTGTCCGTAAATCTTGCCTGAGTGTAGCCGTCGGGCAGCTTTTCGTCAAGCGGCGAGCAGGTCGCTCCGCACGAAGCATAGCAGGTGTCCACCGTGCCGTCCGAGGTTGCCTTGTAAGCCGTGACGAGGGGAGTCCTCTGCATATTGTAGCCTGCAAGGATATAGATATTCGTGCCGCTTGCCTGCGACGAGCGCAGGAGCGTTTCAAGCTTTGACTGCACCTCATAGTGGTAGAAATCAAGCTTTCCGATAAGCACGGACTGAGTGCTTTCGTCAAGGCGCATAAACTGCTTTGCGCTCTCGTAATACTCGTCGGGAACGAAGCTCCAGATGCCCGGCAGAGTGCCGAAAATCGGAATCAGACATTCGTCAAACACCCTGTCCTTGAGATTTGCAACAAGCTCGTCGGCAATGCCGAGAAGTCCGTCCCAGACCCCTGCAATATCGAGCGCATCAATCAGCGCATAGAGGAGTCCGCCGCGGAAATCGTTGTCAAGTGCAGGCAAAGCCTGTTTGCCGTAGCGAAGCAGGGCGTTTTTGTTTATCTCAACCTTGCCGTTGAAAAGCTCGCCTGCAACCGCTGTACCCTGAAGCGGACAGCATTGGAAAATTACCGTTTCAATATCCGCCGTACCGTAAAGACGAATATATGCGGCGGTAATTACTCCGCCCATGCTTGAAGCACGGAAGCGAACGCTGTCATGATGGGTAAGCTCCTTGACCTCCTGAATGTATGTATGTAGCTTTTCCGCATTTTCAATCGGATCAAGTCTGAAATCGTAGCCGAAATAATAGCTCTTGTCAAGTCCGTGCTCTGCGGAGTCGGGGTGCGGCTGTGCAGTTGTAACATTCGGCTTTGATTTGCCGCTGTTATCGAGGGCAAGGTCGCCGAAGACCTCATTGACACAGCTTATAAGCACATCACCGAAAGCGTCATAGTCCTTGTTTGCAAGGAGCTTTGCGGCGGCAGGAATAATCGGTGCAAAGGATTTGAGAACCTCATTTGTGTCGGGGCGGAAAAGCACACGCTCGTTTTCCGTTCCCTTGTCACGGACGATCTGTGCACTGCCGAGAGCCGCAACATAGATTATCGGAGCTTCGCCGCAGTTACACTTTTCATTTGCCGCATAACACGGCAGAAATGAAACGGAAAGAATTATAATTGAGGTAATAACGGAAAAAATCTTTTTCATTTTTTACCATCCTTTATTCAACGGTTATTGTAGCCTTGAGCGTTTCGCCGCCCTTGGCATAGGGACTGAACGGCTTGATACGGACGGTGTATGTGCCGCTTTCAAGCGTTCCGATATTGACGTTCATTCCGTCGGAGACGGCTCTGACATAGTTTGAAACAACGGTGCCTGACCAAACGTCTTTTAATTTTTCATTGGTAACGGAAATTCTGTAATTCTCCGCACCCCAGAAGCAGTCTGCATCGGGGAAGCTGAGAACAACCTCACCCTCTGAATTTCTCTGAGCCACAATCTCTGCGTTTTCAGGGAATTCGGGAGCGGTGTCGAGCGATTTCAGATTGCCCCATGTATATCTGTGGGCGGTCGGATTGGTGATATCTGTGAGGTAGTATTCGTTCTTCTCAAAGAAACGGTGATTGGCAAGATCAAGGAGCTGAAGCCTTGTGTTGCCCTCTGCGTCAACCTCAACGATCCAGCATACTCCGGTATCGCCGGGTGCGTCCTCAGTACCCAGATAATTCAGATTACTCATCTGAGCGCAGGTGGAACCTGTGTTGACCGTGGTAAAACGTCCCTGCCTGATACTGCGAGGATCATTGGCGGCGTAATGAGAGTGACCGGAGAAGTCGATCACCTGGGGATATTTTTCAAGGACTGCCATGACGGAAGGGTCGCCCCAGTTGATACTGCCGAATACCGTTGCAAACGGGTGAGGATGCTGAAAGACGAAGACGGGCTTGCTCGGATCGTCCTTGGTTGCCTCACGAAGCTGAGCATCAAGCCACTCGGTTTTACCTGTGAAGGTCTTGCCGTTGTCGTCATAGGAAACGCCGATAAAATGATAGCCGTTAATGACAACGTGGGTGTCAACGTTTTCGTTGATGAACTCCTTGTATTTTTCATAGCCGACCGTAGCGTCGTAGTCACGGTAGGCTATAAACTCGTGGTTGCCCATAACGGTCAGAAGCTGAGTTTCGTCCTTGATATTTGCGTTGACGATTTCGTTAAACTGACTGTATTCCTCGGGAAGTCCTCTGTTGGCAAAGTCGCCTGCAACGAGGACTGCGTCGAGCCTGTTGTAGTCACAGCCTTCGGCATAGCTATATGCGTCCTTGAACAGAGCCGCAAATTTTGTTGCTCTGTTTTTGTCGTTTGTGCCGTCAAGGTGAACGTCGCTGCACACGGCAAAACGCAGTACGGGAGTGAACGCTTCGGGTGTTTGCGGCAGCTCCTGTTTTGTTCCTGCAATGAGGGACGAGAAGCTGAAAAGAATTGTAAAAACGAGAGTTAAAACTGCGCTGAGAAACTGACCTAAAATATTTTTAAAAGAAAACATCTTCTAAAACCGTCCTTAATCAATTTTGAAGCATTTATTATAGCCCTCAGACCAATTTTTTATGCGCTTGCGGTCATATCTTACGGGCATAGCTTTTGTAATTGCCATAACTGCGGCAATCCTTGTGTTCATTCCGAGCACCTTCTTGGAAAGCGCAAAATCATTGATAAAGCCCTTAACCTTTGATTTGAGAGAATCTAAGTTCAGCAGCTTTTCAATAAAGCACATAATGCTGTTTGTGTCCGCACCGAAGGTCAAATCCTCGGAGTTGAGAATATTGTTATCAAAGAAATAGTCAACGTCTCTCGGAGAAAAGCGGTCAACCATAAGCTTGATAACAGCAAGCGGAGCAAGACCGTTGCCGAGTTTTTTATAAAACTCACGCTGATATTTCCAGAGCGTTTCGGCGGTGTATAATTCCTCCTCGTCCTCAATTATCGCATCGGCAAGGAGCTTAGCCGCTTTCAGGCTGTTGGCAATTCCCGAACCGATGATCGGCACGGTCATAAATGCGCTGTCACCGACTGCGGCATAGCCGTCCGCAACGAGAATACCGAGGGGCTGACGGACGGGAATTGTGACAAATTGACCGCCTCTGACAAACTCTGTGCCGAGATCATCGTTGATCTCACGGAGTTTTCCGAGGGTTTCCTCAACCTCCTCCTCGGTCAGAGGATCAAACTTGCCGATCAGCACATCGGTATATTCCTCATCGTCGGCAACCCAGCAGACCTGCGGCTTATCGTCAAACATAAGATAAACCCTGTATTTATCTTCCTCAACGGGAGCGGTTTTGTTATAAAACGCACGGTAGACATAGAAAGTATCGAATTTGTCGGTTTCTTTCTGTATGCCGAGTGCGTCGGGGAGCTGTTTGCGGACGGGAGAATTGAGGCCTGCGGCGTCGATGACAAGGTCGGCGTAAACCGTCTCGTCGGCGGTGCGGATACCCGCAACCCTGCCGCCGAGCATAACGGGAGCCTCAACCTCCGTTTCGTAGATAAACTTGACTCCGCAGCTTTCCGCATGGGAGATTATGTGATCGTAAATATCCTTGCGTTCCATCTGAATTTCAAGCTGTTCTTCGGGAACGTGCTGTTTGATCGGTTTCTCCCGTGAGGGGCTGAAAAAAGTCATATCGTTTTTAAGGCGGTATTTGTCCTCCGGCGGCATCTCCATTCCGCAGGTCAGAAGTCCTTTGCGGTCAAAGATATCCGTCCAGTCGTAACCCATGTCCTCACGCCTGTTTTTTTCGTAAACCGTAACATCAAAGCCATGTTGTGCCAGAATTGCGGCGGCGGCAATTCCGCCGTGACCGCCTCCGGCAACAACGATCTTTTTACCCATTTTATTATGTACTCCTTAATCAGTTTATTCACAGTCCTCAATAAGACCGTAGTATCTTGCATACCAGTACGGATGAGTGAAGTTGGTGCAGGATTTGAAGCAAAGTCCCTTGTCGTTGCCCGTACCGGGGAACATCGTGTAGGCTGTCGGATCGTCCGACTTTTCAAATTTTGCCTGAGCCACGTCCTCCGCTCCGCTGTCAACTGTGAAACGGTTGCAGTCGTTGCTTGTAATTCTTCTTTCGTGAGCCGGAAGCGGATCAAAGAGCTGCGGCGGCATACCGAGCTCTGTCGGAGCCATATCCCACTTGAGGTCGTTGCGGTAGCTGTTGTAAAGCGGCCACATAACCTGATCCATCGGGCAGTCCATAAGCTCGTCTATTGCGTCTTCGGCATTGTATCTCTCGCCCGTTGAAGCACCGTAAACGAAGTTGAAGAAAGCGTTTCTCTCAACCTTTTCGTCCTCCCAATGGTGAGTAAGTCCCATTGCGAAAATCGAGCGGAGATTCGGATCATCCGTATATTTCATCAAAAGAGATATCATAAGGAAATCGTGGCTGTCGTCAATGTGAAGCAGATGTCCGTCGGGAATCTTATACTGCATAAGGTTCATTGCAAAATGCTTCTGTCCTGCAAATTTCACAAAGAGCTTTTCGTACTTCTCGTCGCCCGTGATGTGATAGCCGATCTTCAGGAATGTGAGCATCTGCAGGGAGTTCGTGCCCTTTTCGTAGATCCACTTGTGATCGTTGTTGAGCAGGTCGGGATCCCAGTTTGCCCATGTTGTCGGAAGTCCGTCTGTGTCAATAAGGCGGAAATTATGGTCGATAATATGATTGAGTATCTTATTCACAACGTCGGCAATGAGTGCCTTTTCCTCATCGTCGGCAACAAGATCGTAATAGTTTGCATAGCAGTAGAAGTGACCGACCATCTCGTCAGAGGAGGTCTCGCCGAGCCATTCACATTCCTCGCCATCCTCGTCCTTGGTGAAGTGCCATTCGTGACGTGCACCCGTGCCGTAATCTCTTGCATCGGGATATCTTATCGCTCTTGCGGTAAAGCCCTCAATTCCCGTTATCCTTGTAAGTCGGATCATCGCAAGAAGTGACCTCTTTGCCATTGCACGAACCTCGGGGTCCTTGGTGCAGGCGTATTCAAAGCAGAGAGCCGCCGTGTAAAGTCCTGTCCAGAGACCGTCATTATCGGTTGCGGGAACATAGCCCTCATCGAGAGAAACAACACCCTCATTATCAAGGTGACGGTCAAGGACATATCCACGGTTGACATTATATTTTTCAGTTTGAGAACGAAGCTCAACCGCCTTCTCTTTAAGCGACATCATTCTGGTTTCAAAGAGGCTGATGCCGTTATCGGTCGAAACGCAGACTGTTCCGTCGGGAGAGATAGCAACACCCGTTGCATGCGGACTCGGAAGCCAACGCTTGTAGCCGTAGTAGGACAGTCTGCCGTTGTGCTGATGAATAAGTCCCGTAGTTGTTGCAAAATATTTGTCTCCGTTTTCTGCGATCGCCATATCGGTGATATGAGCCTCGGGAAGTCCTGCAATCTTGGAATGATCGAGCCAGTAGCTGTTGTCGTCATAGACGCATACGCCCTTGTCCGTGCCAACCCAGATGTTGCCGACGGGATCCATATAAAGGCAGGTGACGGTGTCGCTGAGCGAACCCGTAATGCCGTGCATAAGCTCCGACCAGTGCCAGCGTTTGCCTGCGAGGGCGTGAAGTCCGCCGCCGTTTGTTCCGACATAAACCTTGTTGTTCTTATATACGGCAAGACAGCTTCCCTTGCCGGGAACGCCGATCTCGATCTCATAGCCGCCCTTGCCGTCGAGCTTGTAGAGAACGGTTTCGGTCAGTATCCACGTTTTACCGTCAAGATCGACCTTGACGTCAACAAGCTTGGAGCTGAATTCCTTTGCGGATACTTTCTTCTTCCCGTCAAATTCAAGCATCGAATTGCCTACGCCGACAAACATATGATTGTCCGCATCGAAATATATCATAGATATCTCAGCGTCCTTAACGCCGATGTTTACGGGAGAGAATTTCTCGCCGTCAAATCGTGCAAGTCCCTTGTCCGTGCCGACAAAAAGCACGCCGTTATTGTCGAAGCGCATTGCGGTCACGTTGTTTGATTTAAGACCGTTTTCGGTTGTTAAAACACGGCGTGTGAGCTGAGGAAATTTTTCTGTTTTTATAACCGTTTTGTAGTTATTCATTTAATTACTCCTTGTTTTTCAATCGTTTATGTAGTCCTCGACATTAAAATCGTCGATGGGGTTGAGGTCGTTTTCTCCCTCAATTTCGGGAACCTCGGCGATTATCTCCATCTTGCGGCCTCTTGACCACAGCGACGGAGTTATGCGTGCCGTATAGCCGCAGCCGCCGGGTGTCATCCATTCGTGCATCGGAGCTTCGGGCAGTCCGAACAGCGTCATCAAAGCCATAATAACTCCGCCGTGGGTGACTATCGCCGAATGTGTCACACCCGTTTCTATCAGACCGTCAACGATCTTGATAAATGCAGTTGCGATTCTGTTTGCAAACTCATTGTTGCTCTCGCCGAAGGGCGGCTGAACGTCCGCTTTGCCTGCAAGCCAGTCGGGAAAGACGGGGTGATTATGAAGCTCCTCCGCCGTCTTTCCCTCGAATTCTCCGAAGTTGTATTCTATCAGACCGTCAATGACTATCGGATCACGGTCGGGATATAAAAGCTTTGCTGTCTGAGTACAGCGTGAGAGAGGGCTTGAAAAAACCGCCTCAGCCTTTGGGTACCTGTAATCCTTTTTCATCTGCAAGATCTGTGCAACGCCCTCATCGCTGAGCGGCTCGTCAATGTGACCGATGTATTTGCCGCTGACATTGCCCTCGGTAAGTCCGTTGCGAATAAAATGAATATAATATGATTTCATACTCAACCTTTTAAAAGCTCCTTGTAAAGTCTGATATATGCGTTGGCGGAGCGTCCCCAGCTAAAGTCGCAGTTGAGCGCACGCAGAACAAGCTCGTTCCAGTCGCCGTTGTAGTAAAGAGTCAGGGCGCGGTAGATGGAGTCAAGCATATCGTGCGCATTGTAGCTCTTAAAGGTGAAGCCGTTGCCCTTGCCGTCGCCGCAGTCGGTTATGGAATCTCTGAGACCGCCCGTTTCACGGACAATGGGGATTGTACCGTATCTGAGGGCAACCATCTGGGAAAGTCCGCACGGCTCACTCTTTGACGGCATAAGGAACATATCCGCACCGGCATAGATCTTTCTTGCAAGATCGGGGACAAAGCCGAGCCTGAGACCGACCTTGTCGGGATATTTCTCTGCAATCCAGCGGAAATAGCTTTCGTACTCATAGTCGCCCGAGCCGAGAATGACAAGCTGCATTTCCGCCTTTGAAAGAAGCTCGTCAAGAATACCCTTAACAAGGTCAAGTCCCTTGTGGGAAACAAGACGGGTGACCATTCCGACAACGGGAACATTCGGCTTGACGGGAAGATTCATAAGCTTCTGAAGCTCCTCCTTGTCCTCCTTTTTGCCGGAGGGATCGGCGGCGGAATAGTTCACCTTGATGTCCTTGTCGGTTTCGGGATCGTAGCCGACTGTGTCAATTCCGTTAAGAATACCGCTGAGCTTGTAACGCCTGTCGTTGAGAATGGAATCCAGACCGTGAGAATACCACGGATCAAGAATTTCGTTCGCATAGGACGGGCTGACGGTTGTAACCTTGTCGGCACATTCGATTGCGCCCTTCATAAAGTTGACGCAGCCGTCATATTCAATCAGGGAAGCCTTGTCGGCAGGAATACCGAGCACGTCCTGAAGAAGCTCCATTCCGTAAATTCCCTGATACTGAATGTTGTGAATTGTGAAAACCGTTTTGATGTTTTCGTAGCCCGGAGAATTTGCGTACATTGCCGAATAGTAAACGGGTGTGAGAGCCGTCTGCCAGTCGTTGCAATGGATTATGTCGGGCTTGAAGTCGATATGAGGAATTATTTCAAGTATCGCACGGGAGAAGAAAGCAAATCTCTCCGCATCATCATAGTGACCGTAGATCGTGTCACGCTTGAAATAATACTGATTGTCCAAAAGATAGTATATAACGCCGTTGTGCTTTGCCTCGAAAATTCCGCAGTACTGACGTCTCCAGGCAACAGGAACCGAGATATGAGTGATGAACTTCATCTTGTCCTTTAGCTCCTGACGGATCGTATCGTACATCGGCATAACAACACGGCAGCCGATAAGCCTTTTTCTCAGCGCATGGGGCAGGGAGCCTGCAACGTCGCCGAGTCCGCCGCTCGCCATGAACGGAAGCGCCTCGGAGGAAGCGAATAAAACTTTCATTTAACTCATCCTTTCTCAGATTACTATTCCCTTGCCGATGAATACGGGGAACTTGACGTCACCCGAAAGATTCTTGTCGGGCTTGATAACGACATTCTTGTCCGCAATAACGCAGTTGAGCTTTACGTTGTCGCTTATATATGTGTTCTGCATAAGCACGCAGTTTTTGACGACTGCACCCTTGCCGATGTGAACACCTCTGAACAGCACGCTGTTTTCAACCGTACCCTCGATCACACAGCCGTCCGCAATAAGCGAGTTTGAGGCTTGGGAATCAAGACCGTAGATCGCAGGAACATCGTCCTTGACCTTTGTGAAAACAGGCTTTTCGTTAGAGAAAAGCGCCTTGCGGTTCTCTTTTTTCAGAAGATCCATATTCGCTTCAAAGTAGCTCTGAATACCGTCGATTATCTTTACATAGCCGTCAAATTCATAGCCGAATATTTTCAGGGATTTGATGTTTTTCTGAAGTACGTCCTCGGTAAAAGACCTGTAACCGAGACCGATCGCTTCGCTGATAAGTCTTTCCAGCAGAGACTTTCTCATAAAGATAACATTGAGCGAGCAGTTAGCCTCTCCGTCACCCATTCTGCTGACCGAGGTTATTCTGCCGTCGCCGTCCAGCTCAAATTTTGAAAGCTCCTTGATAGCAGGGGACTGTGTGCGCTTGTAGGCAACGGTGATGTCTGCGCCCGTTGCTTCGTGACGGTTGAACATCTGAGAAAGATCAACGTTGTAGATCGCATTGCAGTCGGTCATGAGGACATATTCCTCCTCCGAATTACGCAGGAAATTCATTGCGCTTGAAATCGCTTCGATCTTGTTGGAGTAGATGCCCGTGTTGCCGATATTGAAAGGCGGAAGAAGATACAGACCGCCGTTTTTTCTTGAAAGATCCCAGGCTCTGCCGTTTCCGACATGATCCATAAGGGACTGGTAGTTGCTCTTGGTGATAATTCCGACCTTGCTCATTCCGCTGTTGACCATTGCGGAGAGCTGGAAGTCGATCAGGCGGTAGCGGCAGCCGTATGGCACGGAGCCCATGGAGCGGACCGAGGTTATCTCGCTGAGATAGCTGTCAAAGGTGTTTGAAAAAATAAGTCCGAGTACATTGTTTGCTCTCATTGCTTACGCCTCCTTTACATCTTCGCCGATCATTGCTTTCGGCTCGACCGTTGCGCCCTTGCCGATATTGACGCCCATTCCGACAACGGAAACTCCCCAGTCTTCAAGGTTTTCCATTTCCTCGGGACGTCTGCCGACCTGTGCTTTTTCCTCAACGGTAACGTTTTCTGCGACGATAGCATACTGAACGACCGCACCCTTTTTGACTACGCTGCCGGGCATAATAATGGAATCCTTGACAACTGCGCCCTCCTCAACGGTGACGTTGGCAAAGAGCACGGAGAAATCAACCTCGCCCTCAATCTCACAGCCCTCGGCAACCATTGAGTTCTGTACCTTCGCCGTGTCGGAAACATAATGCGGTCCCGTGACGGGATTCTTGGCGTAAATCTTCCAGCTTGTGTCCGTCAGGTCAAGGTCAACCTGGGGATTGAGCAGGTCGAGGTTTGCCTCCCAAAGGCTGTCAATCGTTCCGACGTCCTTCCAGTAGCCGTCAAATTCGTAGGCAAAAAGCCTTTCGTGGGCGGCGTGCATTGCAGGAATGAGATCCTTGCCGAAGTCGTTGCTTGAGTTCGGGTTTGCCTCATCGTCAAGCAGGTACTGTCTGAGCTTTTTCCACGAGAAAACGTAAACACCCATCGAAGCCTTGTTTGAACGGGGATTTTTCGGCTTCTCCTCAAACTCTGCGATTGAGCCGTCGTCGTTGACGAGCATAAGACCGAAGCGTGAAGCCTCCTCCCACGGCACTTCAAGCATTGCAATCGTGCAGTCGGCGTTCTTCTCCTTGTGGAAAGCGATCATCTTGGAATAGTCCATTTTATAGATATGGTCGCCCGAAAGAATGAGAACATATTCGGGATCGTATCTGTCGATGAAATTGATGTTCTGATAAATGGCGTTGGCTGTTCCCTTGTACCATTCCGTGCCCGATATCTGCTGATAGGGTGAAAGAATGTGAACTCCGCCGTCGGCACGGTCAAGATCCCATGCCTGTCCGTTGCCGATATAGTCGTTAAGCTCAAGCGGCTGATACTGGGTGAGAACACCGACGGTATAGATGCCTGAGTTCACGCAGTTTGAAAGAGGGAAATCAATAATTCGGTATTTTCCGCCGTAGGGTACGGCAGGCTTTGCAATGTTCTTGGTAAGAATACCCAGACGGCTTCCTTGTCCGCCTGCGAGAAGCATTGCGATACATTCATGCTTTCGGGACATTACTATTCCTCCTTTTATTTGCTTGATTTTTTTGCAGATTTTTTGTTTGTATTTCTTCTTGCCGGCGGAGTGAGATAGATAACGCTCATTCCGGCAAGATCAAGAGCTATGCTGTTGTCGAAGCCGTGCATCGGGATTTTTTCGCTTTTAACTTTTTCCGCCGTACCCTTGCCGCCTCCGCCGAATTCCTCGGAGTCCGAATTCAGGATAACCTTATATGTTCCCGATCTCGGAACGCCGATACGGTAGTTGTTTCTTTCAACATTGGTGAAATTGCAGACCGCAATAATTTCTTTCTTGTCCTTGTCAATTCTCCTGAACGAGATTACGGAATTGTCAACATCGTCGTTGCTTATCCAGTTGAAGCCCTCCCAGTTGTAATCGACCTGCCAGAGCGGACTGAGCTTCTTGTACAGCGTGTTGAGCGTGCGGACATAGGACTGCATCTTCCTGTGCATATCGTAGTCAAGCAGTACCCAGTCAAGTCCCTGCTCATAATTCCACTCAATGAACTGGGCAAATTCCTGTCCCATAAACAGGAGCTTTTTGCCGGGGTGGGCGATCATATAGGCGTAAAACGCTCTGAGACCCGCAAACTTTTCCTCGTAAGTGCCGGGCATCTTGTTTATCATGGAGCATTTTCCGTGAACGACCTCGTCGTGCGAAATCGGCAGAACAAAGTTTTCCGAGAACGCATAAAAGAACGAGAAAGTCAGACAGTTGTGGTTATACTTTCTGAAAAGTCCGTCCATTGAAAAATATTTCAGACAGTCGTTCATCCAGCCCATATTCCACTTGAAGTTGAAGCCGAGACCTCCGTCACCGACAGGCTTTGAAACAAGCGGCCATGCCGTGCTTTCCTCGGCGATCATCATAACATCGGGATATTCACGGAATATTGAAATGTTGAGGTTCTGTAAAAACTCCACGGCTTCAAGGTTTTCTCTGCCGCCGTGCTTGTTGGCTATCCATTCGCCGTCGTTCCTGCCGTAATCGAGATACAGCATTGAGGCAACTGCGTCAACCCTCAGACCGTCGATATGATATTTTTCAAGCCAGAACATCGCCGATGAGGTAAGGAAGCTTCTGACCTCATTCCTGCCGTAGTCAAAAACTCTTGTTCCCCACTGCAAATGCTCGCCCTTGCGGATATCCTGATATTCGTAACAGCAACGACCGTCAAATTCGTAAAGACCGTGAGCGTCCTTCGGGAAATGGGCAGGTACCCAGTCGAGGATAACGCCTATTCCCTCACGGTGACACTTGTCCACAAAATACATAAAGTCCTTAGGCTCGCCGAAGCGTGAGGTAGGAGCAAAATAACCCGTGACCTGATATCCCCACGAGCCGTCGAACGGATGCTCACACACGGGAAGCAACTCGATATGAGTATATCCCATCTCCTTTACATATTTTGTCAATTCGTCTGCTAACTGACGGTAGGAAAGAAAATTTCCGTCCTCGTGCTGTTTCCATGAGCCTGCGTGGACTTCGTAAATATTGATCGGGCTTTCATAGACATTGGCAGACTTTCTTTTTGCCATCCATTTCTCGTCCTTCCAGTCGTAGCCGTCAAGGTCGTAAAACTTTGAGGCTGTTTCGGGACGAGTTTCGGTATGGAAGCCGTAGGGATCGGCTTTGTAGCGTTTTTCGCCCGACTGAGCGGTAATGCAGTATTTGTAGTTATCAAACTGCTTTATGCCCTGAACGGTACATTCCCATACGGAGTTGTCATCAAGCTTTTTCATCGGATCGGCGTCTGTGTCCCAGCCGTTGAAATCGCCGACAACGCTGACCGCCGCCGCATGGGGTGCCCAGACACGGAAGACAACCTTGTCCTCATTTGCAAGCTTATGCGAGCCGAGAAATTCATATGCCTTGGCATTCTTTCCCTGATGAAAAAGGTAAAGCGGAACTTCGTGGTTGTTTGTTTTTTTACTTTTCATTGCGTCACCTCGACAGACATAAATTTGATTTTATATTAAAGCGATAGATGCATTGAGTTTGAAAATGCTTGCAGTCCACTTTGATTTATTCCTATACGTATTATATTGTATCAAAAAGAAAAGCAAAATTCAAGGTTTGGTTGATTATTATATTCAAACCGAGTGTAGAAAATGAAGGCTTCTTTTGTGTACTTTGTTACAAAAAAATCTTGCTTATATCTGCAATAACCGCTTTTTCGGACTAATTTCCGCCGTTTTTCCCGTGCCGGACGGCAATATCCGGCTCATCATTCGGGAAAAGAAAAATCCGCCGACGGAGATAATTCCGTAAACGGATCGGTTCAGTCCATACTTTGCAGAAAGCAGGCGAAGCCTCGGCCAATGCCGAAACCTCGCCTGTTTATTCTTTTTCTTATCTTAAATGGATTGTATCGAAGAACGAGTTTTTTGCCTTGCCTATAAGGGCGGAGATCAGAATACAGATTATGCACACTCCGACATCGGCAAAAACCGCAAGCCAGACCTGTGCAAAGCCTGCCGCACCGAGAATAAGAACAATCATCTTTATTGTAATTGCAAAAATCAGGTTGAAGCTTACAATGTTAACCGTCCTCTTAAACAGCCTGTGGGCAGGGGCGAGCTTGTCGAGGCGGTCGTTGGTGAGAATGACGTCCGCCGCTTCGCTTGCCGCCTGAGTTCCGAGTCCCATTGCAACTCCTGCGTCCGCCGATGCAAGAACGGGAGCATCGTTGATGCCGTCGCCGACATATACGACCTTGCCGTATTCGTTTTTAATCTGCTCAAGATGGCTGAGCTTTTCCTCGGGCAGAAGATTGCAGTAGTATTCGTCAAGATTGACGGCATTGGCAACCTCGTCGGAGGCGGTTTCGTTGTCGCCCGTGAGCATAATTATATGCTCAACGCCCTGATCTCTGAGCTTTTCGACCATATCGGCAACGCCCTTTCTGAGCGCACTGCGAAGTGTGATAGTGCCGATCAGTCTGCCGTCAAGGACAACGCAGACATCGCCGTCCGTGTAATCGGGGGTTTCGATGCCCTCTGTTTCAAGCAGTCTCCTGCCGCCGCAGAGAATTTTTTTTCCGTCAAAGACAACGCTCGTTCCTCCGCCTGCAACCTCACGGAAGTCGCTGAGATATTTTTCGTCGATCGGCGGAGCGGCTTCAACAATGCTCTTTGCTATCGGGTGTGAGGAGAAATGCTCCGCCGCCGCCGCAAGAGTTAAAATCTGATCCTCGGAGAATTTGCTCATCGGAGTGACCTTGCTGACCTCAAACGAACCTGTTGTGAGCGTGCCCGTCTTGTCAAAAACAAAGGTTTTAGCCTTTGCAAAGGCTTCGATGAACACCGAGCCTTTGACGATTACGCCGTCCTTTGCCGCCGTGCCGATACCCGTATAGAAGCCGAGAGGGATAGAAATTACTATGGCGCACGGACAGGAAGCAACAAGGAATATCAGCGCACGCTTTATCCAAGAGGCAGGATCTTTTGTTGCGATCGAGCCGATAACCGCTAAAAGAACGGCGATGATAACAACAATCGGGGTGTAGTATTTTGCAAATCTTGTAATGAATTTCTGGACATTACCCTTTCTTTCGGCGGCATCCTCAACCATTTTGACGATCCTTGAAGCGGTCGAATTGCTGAAAAGCTCGGTTGTGACAACGGTTACGCTGTCCTTTCCGTTTATCATACCGCTCTTGACCTCAACGCCCTTGCCGAGGGTGATCGGCTTGCTTTCGCCGGTGATCGCCGAAGCGTCGGCGGTTGAAATACCCGAAAAAACAACTCCGTCAATCGGAAAACGTTCATAGGGAAGAACTGTGATTTTTGATCCTACCGGCACCTCGTCGGCATGAACCTTTTGCGTTGAGCCGTCCTCAAGGACGAGATGAGCAAAATCCTGCTGGATTTTTGAAACCGAATCTATCGACTTGCGGCTGTTTTCAACCGCTCTGTCCTCTATCATTTCGCCTACCCGGTAGAGAATTGCAACCAGTGCGGCGTCCCTAAGCTCGCCGATACAGCAGGCGGCAATTACGGAGATGATCATCAGCTCGACCTCGGTAAATCTGCGCTCCTTAATATCGTCATAAACCGTGAAAACCAGCGGATAAGCGGCAAGCGCAACGGCGGCAATACCGATTATCGTTGCCGCAACGGGCAGAGCTTTCAAAAACAGTTCGACCGCAACAAGAGCCGCCGAAACACCGAGCAGGATTTTGGAGAGCTTGTTTTCCTCCTTTTCCTCATGGTCGTGAGCGCAGCTTCCGCAGCATCCGCCGCAGCTTGAGTGACTGTCGTGAGAGTGTTCAGACATTTAACATTCCTCCTTTGTGTAAAACGTGCGCCAGACCTGCGCCGAAGATTTCCTCAACGTGTTCGTCGTCGAGGGAATAATAGCTTTCCTTGCCGTCCTTACGGGGACGGACAAGACCTGCGCTCCTGAGTATGCGGAGCTGGTGAGAGATTGCACTCTGTCCCATATTCAGCTTTTCCGAGAGGTGATATACGCACATTTCGCCGTCCATCAGGGCGGAAATTATCCTTATCCTTGTGCTGTCTCCGAAAACCTTGAAAACCTCGGCAAGATCGTAGAGAACGTCGTCGCTGACCTCGGTTTTCGCAACCTTACGGTTACAGCCGTCATGCGGACAGGCTTTGCAGCCCGTTTTTTTTTTGTCTTCCATTTATTTCACCTGCATTATCAGATTAACATATGAATAGATGTTCATTTGTTGTTATCATTATATTCGCATAGTAATGTTTTGTCAACAGTTTTTTATTATTTTTTGAAAAAATTTTTTGAAAATTTTCTTTCGGGCACAGCATTAAAGCGCCGCATAATAAACCCTCAAAGAAAATATTTTTCTCTTTTAAGTCAAATCTTTAACAAACGCTTGAAATGCGTTTAATTTTAATATATAATTAAACTAAATAATAATGCTCACGCTTACAGGCGGATAATTTTCGGAAATAATAAGTCTGCCGTGACGCGGACTTATGAGGATAAAAGGAGGATAAACCTTATGAATGAAAACTTCAGCTACAAAATGAAGCTGACAGACGAGGAAAAAGACATTCTTCACGGCTCTAAGGGCGAAGTAATGGCGAAAGTTATGAAAACTCTCGTTCTTTACGGCGACGCTTTCGGTGCGGAAAAATTTGTTCCCGTAAACGGCAAAGGTCACCTTGTTACAAGCTTCGGTATCTCTGTTCTCAAGCCTGTGTTCTCCATTATGGACGAACTCATCAAGGGCGGTCTCAAGGTTGACGAGGGCTTTACCGTCGATCCCAGACCTATCGACTATGCCAACGTTAAGTGCAATCCGCTCCAGAAGCTGATCTTTAACAAGATCCTTTACGGTATGCAGGATTCCTATGAGGTACAGCTCAACAAGCTCGGTCTCAGGAGTGACAAATCCTTCACCTGCGCCTGCTATTTTGACGAGGTAGGCAACACACCCAAGAAGGGCGATATCCTTTCATGGGCAGAAAGCTCGGCGGTTGTTTTTGCAAACTCCGTTCTCGGCGCAAGATGTAACCGTAACTCAGGTATCATCGAGCTTTTCGGCTCAATTCTCGGCAAGGTTCCCGAATTTGATCTCCTTACGGACGAGGGCAGAAAGGCAAAGTGGGTTATCGAGGTAAAGACTACCAAGATCCCCGAAGCTCAGGTTCTCGGCTCGGCAATAGGTATGAAGGTTATGGAGGACGTTCCCTACGTCAAGGGACTTGACAAGTGGATCGGCACAGAGCTTACCGACGACGCCAAGGCTTATCTCAAGGATTTCGGTGCGGCTACCGCTTCCAACGGCGCAGTCGGACTTTATCACATTGACAACCTCACTCCCGAAGCTGTTGAGCTTGGCGAAAGCCTCATCGCCGACGGCGCAAAGACATACGTTATCGACGACGCAGAGCTTGAAAGAGTTTACAAGAACTATCCCGTTATGTGGAAGGATAAGAATTCCGCTCCCAAGCTTTGCTTCATCGGCTGTCCTCACCTTTCATATGCACAGCTCGGCGAGTGGACGGAGAGATTTGAAAACGAGCTTAAAAAGCAGGGCAAGACAAAGGTTGGTCTTCGCACGGTTATGACGACCGCACCCGAGGTTCTCGACAGATTTAAGAAAGAGAACAGCGCCGCTTACAACAAGCTTGTCGGCTTCGGCATCAACATCTCCTGCATCTGTCCTCTCATGTATATGAACAATCCGCTTTGCGGCGGCGACACGAGCAACGTTATCACCTGCTCGAACAAGCTTCGTACATATACAACCGCACGCTATTTCACAACTGACGATATCACCAAGATCGCTGTCAAGGGAGGTTTTTGATTATGAGCAAGACATTCAAAGGACGTCCTGTTGTAGCAGGCACAATCAATAAGGGCGAGGCCGTTGTTTCTCATAACGGCGTAAACACTCTGGCAACGTTCCAGAAGACAGCCCTTCTTCACGATATTCCCCTTATCGGTAAGGACGAGGTTATCGGCTCCGACCAGAACAACCCCGATGTATTCGGCAAAAATCTGACAGGTAAGGTGCTTTGTCTTCCGCAGACTATCGGCTCAACAACGGGCGGAATGGTTCTCTACACCGTCTGCGCTCTGAATATGGCTCCGTCGGCAATGCTTTTCTCTCTGCCGATCGACTCTCTTGCGGCGGCAGGCGTTATCCTCTCCGACGTATGGACGGATAACACGATCGTTGCCGTTGACTCTCTGGGCGACGAGTTCCTCAGCGCTGTCAAGGACGGCGACAAGATCACCGTTAAAGAGGACGGAACCGTCATCGTTGAATAATTTTTGATTTTCCGGGCTGACGGCAGGAGGGCGACTTTCTGCCTCAGCTCTTATTTTTTCGGAGGACTTTATGGCAAACATCAGAATTGACAATGCTTCCGAGGACGCTCTTAACGTTGAGCTTGACGGAAAGGAATATTATATTTCCGAGGACGAAAGCCTCACCGTGCCGAATGTCGAAAAAGGCGCACACCGCCTTTCCGTTTTCAGGACGAAGCGTGTCACTGCCAACGACGGAAAAAAAGAGGACGGCGACCCGACCGCAAAGCTTTCAAGGGACGAAGAAAGCCAGTATGTTCGGCTGAAAAGCCTGTTAGTAATTGAAATCAATTCCTCAAAGTCCGTCTGGACGGTCAGGCAAAAATCTCTGCTGACGGAAAAAACGGGAGTGGACGCCCTGTTTTCGGGCTGTGAGGTCGAGGTCGGCGGCGGAAGAATTGTTGAAGAAAAACAGAGCTTTGCCGACGAAAAATCAAGGAAAAGCTTCCTAAAAAAACAGTTGAAAAATGCATTTTTCCCTATCGGATTAGGAATAATCATCTTCACCGCAGTTTTTCTTTTTGCCCTCGCCGCCAACATTTCGGGCGATCCGATCACTCTCGGCGGCAGAGAATTCACCTATCCGTGGACCTTCGGTCTTTTGGCAATCGACCTTGTTTTTATAGTATATTTCACGTTGATGATAGTGAATATAATTTCAACCTTAAAGAAATACAAGTAGAAAAAGGCGGTTTGCTCCGTCTTTTTTCTTTTAAAAAATTTGTCGATTTCAAGTATACATTTCTCCGAGGATATGTTATAATAAATGAAAAATTCAAAAAGGAGAGTAGTAATGAAAAAGCGTATTTTATCAATTTTACTGGTTGTTTTTCTGACGGTCAGCTTTTCATTGCCCTCTTTTGCGGCGACGGCATTGAAAATTACGGGAGCGACCTCCCCGACGGTTTTGAAACAGGGCGATCCGTTTGTGGCTGAGGGAGTCATAACATCGGACTGCGATATTCTCAAGGTCGTTATCGGAGTTTACAACTCAAGCGGCAAGGCTGAGTTTGAATACACGGGACTGCCCGGTGAAACGAGATATGACATCAGCAATGTTGACTATCTGCTGACCTTTTCCAAGCTCCCGACAGGAACCTTCACCTATAAGATCGTTGCAACGGACGAGAAAAGCTCAAATGTCGTTCTGCTGAACAAGAGCTTTACCGTAAACACCACAGGAAAAACAAGCACGCTGAAAATAACAAATGCAAATTATCCGACCACGCTTGCCCAGGGTGAGGGGTACTCGGTCAAGGGAACTGTTTCTTCGGATTACAATATTACAAAGGTCGTTTTCGGCGCATACAATTCAAACGGAACAAAGGGCTTTGAATACACGGCAACGCCGAACGCAAAGAGCTTTGACATCAGCTCCGTTGATTACAGCCTTACCTTTTCAAAGCTTGCCGCAGGAACTTATACATATAAGATAACGGCGAGCGACACAGCGGTTTCAAACGTTGTCCTGCTTGAGAAGAGCTTCACCGTTACGGGAGCTGCAAGCTCAAGCACCCTGAAGCTTACTAACGCCAACTACCCAACGGAGGTATTCTACGGCGAGGGCTTCTCCGTGACGGGAGTTGTCACTTCAAGCTATAATATTTCCAAGGTCGTTATCGGCGCATACAATATCAACGGAACGGTCGGTTTTGAATATACCGCAACTCCGGGAACGACCAGATACGATATCAGCTCCGTCGATTATCTGCTTACGTTTTCCAAGCTCAGCGTCGGAACATACACATACAAAATCACAGCGACCGACTCCAAAAGCTCAAACGTTGTTCTGCTGAACAAATCATTTAATGTCACGTCAAAAAGCAGTTCATCAATCAATCTTAAAAAGGTCAATTGGGACGTTGTTGATATTTCATACTGGAACACGATCAACTCATGGTCGAGAATGGCGGCAAACCTTGATGCGATCATTCTCAGAATTGGCTTCACTTACACCTCAAGTAAAAAGATGTCCGAGGATTCGAGCTTCTCAAGCTTTTATTCAAATGCCAAGAGCAACGGAATACCTGTCGGATGTTACTATTTCAGCGCGGCAACGACCGTCAGCGAAGCCGAAGCCGAAGCGGATTTTGTAATCAGCCTGCTTAAAAAATATAACTGTCAGATGGAAATGCCGATTTATTATGACCTCGAAACCGAGGATCAGGTTGATCTCAGCCAGTCGGCTTGTACGGAGATCGCAAAAGCTTTCTGCAACAAACTTTCCCAAGCGGGCTGGTATGTCGGTATCTACTGCAATAAATATTTCGCAAGAGATGAGCTTTACGCTTCAGAGCTTTCGGATCGTCCATTCTGGATTGCAGAGTACAATTCAAGCTGTACCTACAACGGCGAATACGGTATGTGGCAGTACAGCGAGTCGGGCGATCCTCCGGGGATTGACTATCCCTGCGATATGAACATCTGCTACTACGACTATCCGTCCTATATCAAGGGAAACGGTCTCAACGGCTTTAAGCCGGTGGCGGTCGGCAATCCTAAATTTGAGCTTATTACGGGCGAAAACCTGTCATACAGCGAAAAGGACAAGGAGATTTATCTCCGAAACGATCCGGGACTTACAAAGGAACAGTTCATAGCAAAGTATGTCAAGGTTCAGGATATGAATATCATAATGGCTGTTCTTACTTCCGACGGGAAGGTTGCAACCGGCACGGTGCTTCAGGCAAAAACGACAGGAATCGGCTACGGTCCTTACGGAATATGCCTGATCGGAGATATTAACTGCGATTCGAAGATCAATTCATCCGACGCTCTTGCAATACTCAATCATTCAGTCGGTGCGGCTCCTCTCGAAGGTTATCGGCTGACTTCCGCCGACTGGAACGGGGACTCAAAGGTCAATTCTGCCGACGCTCTTGCGGTACTCAATTTCTCTGTTTCGAGGTGACAATTTATGAAGATCGGTATTTTTACGGACTCACACTACTGTGATCTGGAGCTTCTCGAAAGGGACAGAAAGCCCAGATATGCTTACTCTGCGGTCAAAAGAGCCTTTGACGATTTTAAAGCGCAGGGTGTTGAAATTGCGGTTTGCCTCGGCGATATCGTTCATTTCCACAACGGCACTCAGGAAAGCATCAGGCATTTGAAAAAAATCTCCGAGCTGATAAATTCCTATGGGATTCCCACCTTTCACTGTATGGGAAATCACGACAACGAGGTCATAAGTCCCGAGGATTTTGCCAAAGTAACGGGCTTCGGCGTTGCTCCCACTGTGGCGGAAAACGATGAGGTCAGGCTTGTCTTTCTCGATGCGTCCTACACTCCCGAGGGGGAGCCTTACGGCAGGATTGATGTCGATTGGACACGGAGCCTCGTCCCCGAAAAGGAGCTTCGCTGGCTCGACTCACAGCTTGACACTCCTAAGCGCACGGCGGTATTTATTCACCAGAATATTGACACAAATGTCGAAAGCCGACACATTGTTTCAAATGCGGACGAGGTGAACAGGATAATCGCAAAGCACTCGGTCACCCATGTTTATCAGGGGCATTATCACTACGGTGCTCAGAATGTCATCAACGGCATACCGTACACCACTCTCAGAGCGATTTGCCTTGAGGAAGATAAGAACTATTTGATAACAGAGGTCTGACATATGTCTTTTGAGGAGATAATACATTTTGTGTTTGAGATGGTGGGTACTGTCGCTTTCGCAATTTCGGGTGCGATGATCGCCATCAAAAAGAGGGTAGATATTTTCGGCGTTATAGTTCTCAGCTCTATGACGGCACTCGGCGGAGGAATTGTCCGAGATATACTGATCGGTCATCTGCCGCCTACAATGTTTTCCGATTACCGTTACGTCCTTGCGGCTGTCGTAACCTCGGTCGTTGTTTTCATCGTTGCCTATATTTTCCGAGATCTTTACCGTCGCAGTGAAAGCACCGTTGATGCGGTCAACAACATTTTTGATGCGCTCGGACTGGGTATCTTTACGGTCATGGGCGCAAAGGTGGCGATCGAGTCGGGCTTTACAGTCAACGGAATACTCGTTGTCTGTCTTGCGGTCATAACGGGCGTCGGCGGCGGAATTATCCGTGATATTATGCTCAAGGAAATCCCGTTCGTTCTGAAAAAAAGAATATACGCCGTCGCCTCGATACTCGGAGGAACAGCGTATCATCTGATGTATGTCAACAATGTCAACATCAGAGTTGCAACCGTTGTTGCCGTGCTGATCGTTTTCACGGTCAGAATAATTGCAACCGTGTTCAAGCTTGATCTCCCAAAGATAAAATACCCGCAGGAAAATTGAACAATTCTGAATATTTCAGCCTCCTCTCGCAGATGCAAGGGGAGGCTTTTGTCTGTATTCGTTTTAGGTTATTCAAAATATATTTTCCAAAATTCGGAATACGCCTTGTCGCCATAGATCTTGAACAGCATATCGTCGGCAAATTTAATTATCTTTGTCAGCACTTTTACCCATTCTGGCGGTTCGGCAAGCTGTTTCTGAGTGAGGAGCTTTGCGTTTTCTTCGCTAAGCTCGCCGTATTCGGCGCAGAACTCATTCACCCGTCTTGTTGTTTCAAGGCAGAATTCGGCGTCGGCTATCGTTGCCCTCATCACACGTTCACAGTCGTACATTATCGCCCGACATTCTTCGGCGGTTTCCTGCGACCAGTCAAGCTTTCCCGCTTCATAGTCGGAGTACATATTTTTTAAATCCGTGTATCTCCAGCGGCGGATAAACCAGTTGTCGGAGTTGCCGTTGAACTGCGGAAATTTTTTGGGATCAGAGTTGACGTTTTTAACCTCGTGAGAATACATCAGAGCGGTTGCAAGGTTGATTACGGGCGAATTGTTCGCCGCATCCTCGTGGTGCATCTGACAGAAATACCAGGTGTTGTCGGGCAAAACTCCCGTGGAAGCGTCAATCTCGCCGTCGGGAGAGAGTCTGCCGCCGTTTGCAAGCTTCTCTCCGGGGAGAACCGCTGTTGCGCCGAGGGTTGTTGACTCGATATTTATAACGCCGTCGCCGTTCACCTTATCCGAATTTGCCATCACACGAAAGAAGTTGTATCTTGCGTCACCCGTGTGAAGACCGTAGCCTGCAATTATATTGATTTTCATTCCGTTCGCCGTCATTGCTCTGATGTTGTCGGCAAGGTTGAGCTGAGCCTGATAGAAAGCGTCGGTCTTTGCCCTGACGGGAGCGTGAGCCTCGTCGCCTAAATATTTTTCGGCAAGCTCGGGATATGCTTCCTTTGTCACCATCGCCCATATCTGCGGTGTGTTTACAAGCAGATGGTCAAGCAGAACATCGTAAATTTTCGTCAGCATTGCGGCGTTGACCTCGGCAGGGAGGGAGCGGAGCAGGAAATTGACGGCATGACCGATAAGCTCGCCGTATTCTGTCCACTCGGAAATCATCATCGGAATCCCCTCGTTGTACCAGAACTCTGCGGAAACGTCAAAATCACGGTTGAACATATCCGTCACCGCCTGCGTTCCGTTGAGTACGGGAACAACATTGACTACCGTGTTCACCTTGTCTGTATTCGTAAACCGCTCGCAGAATGCGGTGAATACCGTTCCGCCGAGACTGATGGGCAGGAGGTTGACCTTCTTTGCGCCTGTTTTTTGAAGCACCATATCTATGTAGCTGTCAAGCCGCTGCGCCGAAGACATCGGATCGCCGAAAAGAGAGAATGAGAAGAAGAAAAGATTTTCTTCTCCGATTATATCGGACACCGCTCTGAGCGGCAAAATTTTGTAAAGATACTCGCACTGATACTGCATATAGCTCTGAGTTTCGGCGTCCTCGTCAGTTGCAAAGTCGGCAAACGAGCCGTTGAACTCAAGCAGTCCGATCTCGTTGTTCGCAAAGCTTCCGTCTGGCAGGGTTTGCTGAACGGAGAAAGCCGTGTCCGCAACCTTGCCGACAGCTTCAACAAGTCCGCAGTCCTTTTGTGCAATTACGGACTTGACGAGAGGAGCAAGGAGATATTTTGCAACTGTCTTGAGCACCTCGGGAATATCGAAAATGATCGTTCCGCCCTGCATATCGTTGCCGAAAGCGTCCTTTTTGATTGGAGGTCGGGAGGTGTCCTCGGCGGTCGAGCTGTCGTAGTCCTCATCGACAACATATGTAATTGAATGGGAAATTCCCGGCACTACAACAAGCGGATAATAGTTGCCGTTCTCGTCCACATTGTCGTAAACAACGGACATATCCTCAAGCGTGTAGGGATAGTTGTCAGAAGCGGGGGTATTTGAAGCTTCGTTTGTAAATGCGTTTCCAACCGGCAAAAACGCCATAACAAAAGAAAGGATAACCGAAAAAATCTTTGATATGACGGTCATGGCTTAACCTCCTTGACATTTATAAAACAATAATAACATATAGTTTTATTCTTTACAAGTTTATTCTGTCAAAAACAATTGAAAATTACGCTTTTCAATGGTATAATATCCCCATTAAAATTCAGGAGGAAAAAATATGGAACTCACGACAGTTGCCTCGTGGCTCAACTCAACCTTTGCCGAATTTGATCTCGCTATCTTCGATTTCTTTCACAGATTGCACGACAGTGCGGCAGGCGGATTTTTTGACGTCTTTTTCAATGCGATAACAACCCTCGGTCACGACGGTATCGCACTCATAATTATTTCGGTTATTCTTATGCTCTTTAAAAAAACGAGGAAAGCCGGCACGGCTATGCTTGCGAGTATTATTGTCGGTGCGCTTTTCACAAACGTGACAATCAAACCTCTTGTTGCCCGTCCGAGACCTTACACCCATACGGACAGCCCCGTCTATCAATGGTGGCTGAACGCAGGCGCACAGCTTGAAAGCGAGCGGTCGTTTCCGTCGGGACACACTACCTCGGCAATGGCAATGGTGACCGGTCTTTTCTGCGTGACGAACAAGAAGGTAAGCTGGCTTGCGTTTTTCTTTGCGATTTTTATGGGTATGTCAAGAATTTATCTCTGTGTTCATTACCCGACCGACGTTATCGGCGGACTTATTATCGGCGGAATTGCAGGAATTATCGGCGGACTGCTTGTGACCTTTCTCTACAAGCACGACGAGCATAAGATCAGCAAGGCTTACGTCAACTTCAGCCTTGCCGGCCTTTTTAAGAAGAAAGCATAAATCCCGAACGAAAGAGGAATGAAATATGTTTGCAAAGGTCAACAGCATGGGAATCTTCGGCATGGAGGTTTTTCCCGTCAGCGTGGAGGCTGATATTTCTTCCGGACTGCCTCGCTTTGATGTGGTCGGTCTGCCCGATTCCGCAGTCAGCGAATCCCGTGACCGTGTGCGCTCGGCAATTAAAAACAGCGGTTTTGATTTCCCCGTCAGCCGCATTACCGTCAATCTTGCCCCTGCCGACAGGCGAAAAGAAGGTCCTCTTTATGACCTTTCTATATTTATCGCTCTGCTTGAAGCGTCCGAACAACTCAACGCAAAAACCGACGAATATATTTTTCTCGGCGAGCTTTCTCTTGACGGCAAGATCCGCAGGGTGAACGGCGTTCTGCCCATGGTTATCGGAGCGCATCAATGCGGAGTGAGAAAAATTTTTGTCCCGTCCGATAATGCAAACGAGGCGGCGATAGTCGGAGGAATGGAAATTTATCCTGCATCCGATGTTTTTGCCGTTTTAAATCATCTCCGAGGAACAAAGCCGATCGAGCCTGCAAAGCCTGTCAAGCCGAGCGGCGGCGAATTGTTTGACTATATGCCCGACTTTGCCGATGTCAAAGGTCAGTTTGAGGCAAAGCGTGCGCTTGAGGTTGCCGCGGCAGGAGGTCACAACACGCTGATGATCGGCAGTCCCGGATCGGGCAAGAGTATGCTTGCAAAGAGAATACCCTCGATCCTGCCCTCAATGACCTTTGAAGAAAGTCTTGAAACAACAAAGATTTATTCCATTGCAGGCGCAATCAAGAACAATTCGAGCCTGATTACTCAGCGTCCGTTCCGTTCTCCGCACCACACCGTTTCGACGATCGGACTTGCAGGCGGCGGAGCGGTTCCCAAGCCGGGCGAAATCTCGCTTGCCCACAACGGAGTTCTTTTCCTCGACGAGCTGCCTGAATTTTCCCGTCAGGCAATGGAGATGATGCGCCAGCCGCTTGAGGACGGAAAAATTACTATTTCCCGTGCTTCGGGAGCTTCGACCTATCCCTGCTCGGTGATGCTTGTCTGCGCTATGAATCCCTGTCCCTGTGGCTACTACGGACACCCGACAAGGAAGTGTACCTGCCGTGACGGTGCGGCGGCAAAATATCTTTCAAAAATCAGCGGTCCGCTCCTTGACAGGATTGATATACATATCGAAGTGCCGCCCGTTGATTTTGAAAAGCTTTCCGACGAGCACCGAGGGGAGCCTTCCTCGGAGATTAAAAAGAGAGTTGACGCGGCAAGAAAAATTCAGCAGGAAAGGCTCAAGGGCACTTCGGCAAACTGCAACGCTCAGATGAATGCGGCAATGACGAGGGAGTTTTGCAGGGCGAGCGATGCGGCAATGAAGATGCTTCAAATGGCCTTTGACAGGCTCGGACTTTCAGCCCGTGCATATGATAAAATTCTCAGAGTTGCGAGGACGGTCGCCGACCTTGACGGCTCGGAGATCATCGAAGCAACGCACATTTCCGAAGCGATTCAGTACCGCTCCCTTGACAGAAAATTCTGGTCAAGATGAACAGTTTGTAAATTTCGACATATAATATTGACAGTGAAAAAAAGAATGATATAATCAAATCAAAGGAGGAGATTATATGACAAGACAGCAGATAAAAGAAATGGCAAAAGCTCAGCTCGGAGGCAAGATTTTTGGCAACACATGGCTTATCGCCGTTGTCGTTGTTGTTATTCAGGTTGCTTTGTCACAGCTTGTAAACGTTATTCCCGGAGTCGGACAGATTGCCGCCCTGCTTATATCGGGACCTGTTGCATACGGTGTTTCGGCAATGTTCCTTAAACAAACCCGCACGGGACAGACGATGGATATTGTTGATATCTTCAACGGTTTTAAAGATGACTTTTCCAACACATTTTTAATCGGTCTGATGACCTTTATTTTTACTTTGCTCTGGTCGTTGCTTTTCGTTATTCCCGGCATCGTAAAAAGCTACGCTTACTCAATGGCAATGTATATCAAGGTTGATAATCCCGATTATGATTGGAAAAAGTGCATGGATGAAAGCCAGAGAATGATGTCGGGACACAAGGGTGAGCTTTTTGTTCTTGACCTCAGCTTCATCGGCTGGATGATCGTCGGTTCTTTCTGCCTGGGAGTAGGTGCATTTTGGGTAACGGCTTATATTGAAGCTTCTCATGCCCAGTTCTATGAAAATCTCAGAAGAACGGAGCTTGCAAGCGCACCGCAGTTCAACGCTCAGTACGATCCGCAGTTTAACAATCCCCAGTTCTGATTAAAAAATTCAATAAAAATGACTGCAAGCGATCCGAAAAGGAAAGCTTGCAGTTTTTTGATTTTAGACTTTAGATGTTGGATTTTAGACAGTATAGTTTTAAATTTCGATGGAACTTTTCGGCTCCCTTGTGTAAAGGGAGCTGGCACGACCGTAGGTCGTGACTGAGGGATTGCAAAATTGTTAAAATTTTTCAATTTGCACTTATCCCCTCCGTCTCGTCGTCCCTCCTCGACGCCTCCCCTTGCAACAAGGGGAGGCGGAATTGGTTTTTAGAAACTTCAAGTTTTCACGTCTAAGGTCTAATGGCTAAAATCTAACGTCTAACGTTTCAAGTCTTTTACAAATAAAACTTGAAAAAATATTTTGATGTGATAAAATATTCGGGTAGTAATTTAAAGAAAAGGTGATTAAATGATACACGTCAGCGAACCGATGACCAATCTGCCTAAGGAGTACAAAACTCCCTTGCAGGAAATGACATATAAATTTCTTGATGAAAACAACATTCCGTTCAGCCGGGTTGAAAACGACGAGGCGGTTACGATGGAGGACTGTATCGAGATCGACAAGGCTCTTGATATGAAAACGGTCAAGACGCTCTTTCTCTGCAACCGTCAGAAAACGAGCTTTTATCTTTTTGTGACCGCAGGTGACAAGCCGTTTGTGACGAAGGACTTCAGCTCTGCGCTCGGAATTTCAAGAGTTTCGTTCGCTTCTGCCGAAATGCTTGACGAGATCATCGGCACAAAGGTCGGTGCAACAACGATCTTCGGCGTACTGAGAAAAGAGGCGGAGGATGTTCAGGTCGTGTTTGACAAGGAGGTCTGCAACGACGAGTGGTTCGGCTGCAGTGACGGAACAACGACGGGATATATGAAGCTGAAAACCGAGGACATTCTCAAAAAGCTCCTGCCTTATTCAAAGCACAGATACACGGTTATTGAGGTATAAAATAAAAATCGGTGAGCCTTGTCAGCTTGCCGATTTTTAACTTAATTTATATGATTTGATAAGTTTTTCAACAACATCTTTCTGCTCTGGCGAGAGCGAAAGCCAGTCGTTGAAAAGCTCTTTTTGTTCCCCGGTGAGATAAACCGCTTCTTCACAGCCGTCCTCGGAGAAGAACTGAGCCATGGAAATTCCCAATCCGCCGCAAATCGCCTCGATTGTCGGAATCGTCGGAGAAAGAAGAAACGGCAGAAATTTATGGATTTCTTACGTTCGGGTTCTTTTTCCACTTGAAAAAAAGCGCAGGTTGTGCTAATATTTATGCCTGTGTGAAACGGAGGGATATCGGTGGATACAAAATTTATCATTGCTCAGGTTTTCGGTTATATCGGACTTGTTCTGACGATTGCCGCATACCAATGTAAAAAGCACAAGGGCGTTATGCTCCTGAAAACATCAAGCGAGCTTTTCTTCGCCGTGCAGTATTTCCTGCTCGGAACATATACGGGAATGGCGATGAACTTTGTCAGCTCGGCACGCAACCTGACTTTTTCCTATCTTGTGGAAAAGGGAAAAAGCACTCGTCCGTTTCAGATTATTTTCTGCGTGCTTTTTGCCGTTTTCGGAATAATTACCTGGCAGAATTATTTGAGTCTTTTTATAATTCTTGCAAAGCTTTTGACTACGGTTGCCTACGGAATGAAGAACACCAAATTCCTGCGGTATGCGACCGTTCCGACGAGCATATTCTGGATGATTTACAATTTCAGCTGTCGTTCCTCGGCAGGGGTAATCTGTGAGATATTATCTCTCGTTTCGCTGATCTCGGCAATAATCCGTATAGATATAATCGGAGCAAAAAAAGAAAAAGGACTATCGCACCAAGCGAAGAAAAATAATTGAGATTTTACTCCAATTCAAAAAGGTTTGTATCGGTCAAAATTCCAATACAAACCTTTTATTTTTTCACTTAGTGCGACAAGCACATTTATGCGGTTTAATCCAAAATACCGAGCATATATCCAAAGAAAGAAACGATTGTTTCAAAAAGCTTTTTCAGCGGGGAAGCAGGTTTAGCCGTCGGCTCGGGTTTTTCTTCGGTGACGGCTTCTTCGGTTTTTTCTTCCTCCTCTGCGGCAGGCTCGTCAGGCTCAACGTCCTGAGAAATCAGACTGCTGTATTCCTCAAAGATTGAAGACGTTTTTATCTCGTCCTTCTGTGCAACGCTTGAAAGCATTACGCCGGCCTCTTCGAGAAGCATAAGGTCATCGGAATTTATCACTCCGTCATGGTTGCAGTCCGCCGCAAGCTTGACCGCCGCATCGGGAGTCAACATTCCGCCGATTATCATCGAAACCATTGTTGCATCACGACCGTCATAAATTCCGTCGCCGTTCACATCTCCGAACACAACAACGGTGTAGGTCTTGACAACGTTTCCTGTCGCATCGTCAACAATTTTTACCGTGTCGCCCGTTTTCGGTTTTGTCGGATCCTTGTATTCAAAGTGTGTTCCGAGCTTTATTCCGACGGATTCATTAACCGGCTCGGTTATGCTTTGCAGGATATCAAAGCCGTGGATAAGCTCCGTTGTGTCGCTGACCGTGAGCGGTCCCGGATTTTTAGTCAGAGTAACGTCAACCCTGATCTGAAGTCCGGCGTTTACGGTTGCCTGCGTAATGGTCAGCTTCTCGCTCTTTGTCTGATAACCGTCCTTTTCAACGGTGTAGGAATAGCTTCCTGCAGTGACAAGGAAATAGTTCTCGGAATTGATCGGCTCAAGCACATTGCCCTCGGAATCCATAAACCTGAGGGTTGCATCGGCATAAGGAATGTTGAACTGAACCGTGCTGGTCTTGTACTCCGTCTTGGTTACAAGGAACGGCTGAGCGTAGCAGATACCGCCCTTACCGAGAACGAAGATACGGACATATGAATTGATTTGATTCTCATATTCGTTGAGGTCGAAGGTTATCGTTTCGTTATCCGAGCTGACGGTCTTTTCTGCAATCACCTGTCCGTCCGCTATCATCTTGACCGTCTGAGCGTTGTATGGATTTATGCTGATCTGATTTGCTTCATTATCGACCGCAACACGGCTTATCATCGGGAATGCGCCCTCTGCCGAAAAGCCGTTGCCAAGCTCGTAATCCGTTTTTGCATTTTTGGAGCAAGCGAAGAATGTGCCGTTTTCCATAGAGGTGCGGATATTTGCCGCATTGTTTTCGGGCATTATGAAATACTGAGCGTTGTTCTCAACGTCCTCGTAATCGTGGGAGTCGTCCTCGCAAAAGCCCCAGACGTTTCTGCCCTTAGGAGCCGTAACCTTGAGGGTTTCGTCGTAGAGATAACGGTCGTTATGAGTTCTGTTATCGGTCGTATTGACAAGCTCCATACCGATGCAGGACGAATAATTCAGGAAAAGATTTGCGTATTTTGTAACGAAGTCGGCGTTGTAGGTGTTGATATCGCTCTTGCCCTCTGTCCACTCACCGACATGGTTGATGTGGCAGATGCCGCCTGCGTTCTGGCTCTTTCTGATTGCGTCCTCCGGCCATGTGGAGTCGATTTCAAGATCACCGTGACCGCAGTCCGCAAAGTAGCTGTTGACATGGCACTTTGCACTCGATGAGCCGTTAAGCTCGATACCGAGAGGGATCTCGGTCATACCGTCGCCGCCTCTGTCGGAGCCTGTTGTGATCTGCTGATATCTTGCCTCGGAAAGCTCATCAATATTTCCGTGAACAAAATACTGATAGCCGAAGATAGAAAGTCGGGTCTGATCCTTTGTCCATGAGTAGTTGACCGTACCGTGGTCGGTCAGAGCGAGAGCCTGATATCCCTTGGAGTAGTATTCCTCGATCATATCGTTAAGCTCAACGTTTCCGTCACTTCTGACGGTGTGGACATGGGTTGCGCCCTTATATGCCTTCCAGGTGTCCCAATCAACCGTCTCGTAGGGGTTGGTTATATTGAAATCATACCTGCCGATTTTGTTGTTTGAAGCCGCAAAGGCGGGACAAGCAACGCTTACGCACAAGGCTGAGGTAAGCAACAGGCTCAAAATTACGGAGCTAATTTTTTTCACGGTTCTTCCTCCCGAGGAATATTTTGCACTTTATAATATCAGAAAAAATTTCTCCCGTCAACATTTTCATTTTCAGAAAGGTAATTTTTCTGTTTTACACAAAAAGAACGTTATTTTTTAGTCATTTTTAAAATTTTCCTGTTTGGAACGGGCTCTTTTCCTACACCGTGAGAGTGATATTAAAAGCGGTGATATAAATTGTCGAGTTTAACTATTACGAAGAAATGCTCAGACAATTCATAGGATAAAAATCCACAGGAAGTAGAGAGAGCAGAATTTGACGAAACCCAATAATAAAATGTAAAGACGGAATGTTCGCAGCAACTGCACCGTGGACAATTATTGCAACTGCTCACAGTATGGTATTAGCTATTATTCAGATCATGTTAAACAAAGAAAATTATAATGTTTTAAGTTCAGATTATTTATGCAGAAAAAGCGAAACATCAAATCCCTTGAAAAATCAGGATTCTCTGTTTCGCTATAATTCATTATTTTTCTTTTACAAGCAATTATTCCAAGCCGATATTTGTGATGCTTTCATTTGGCTGTTTTTTCCTATATAATTCTATCTTTTCAGAACAATTCTTGTAATAGTTATTCTATATTATTCTTCCTCGAGAAGCTTTGACTCTGCAATAACCTTTTCCGCAACGGGAGCCGGAGCGTCCTCATAGCGTGTGAAATCAAAGGTAAACGAGCCTCTGCCGGCTGTTACGGAGCGCAGAACCGTTGCAAAGTTTGCCATCTCCGCCATCGGAACTTCCGCAACAAGCTCCTGGAGGTTATGATCCTCCTCGGACGGTCCCATTCCGAGAACACGACCTCGGCGCTTTGTAATATCGCCCATGATGTCGCCGAGATATGCTTCGGGCATAAGAGCCTTCAGCGTTCCGATCGGCTCAAGGATTGCAGGACTTGCCTGCGGAATACCTGCCTTGAAAGCGAGGGAAGCCGCCGTCTTAAACGCCATTTCGGAGGAGTCAACGGGGTGATACGATCCGTCGTAAAGAACGGCCTTGAGACCTACCATCGGGTAGCCTGCCATAACACCCTTCTTCATGCACTCACGGAGTCCCTTTTCAACCGCCGGGAAGTAGTTCTTGGGAACTGATCCGCCGACAACCTCGGACTCGAAGATGAGATCCTCGCCGTCGGTCGGCTCAAATCTGATCCATACGTCACCGAACTGACCGTGACCGCCGGACTGCTTCTTGTGACGTCCCTGAACCTTAACGGACTTGCGGATCGCCTCTCTGTATGCAACACGGGGAGGAGTAAGCTCAACGTCGATGCCGAACTTGCTCTTGAGCTTGGAAACAATAATGTCAAGATGCTGTTCGCCGAGACCCGAAAGAATCTGCTCCTTGGTTTCGTGATTCATCTCAAACTTGATTGTCGGATCTTCTTCAAGAAGTCTGTTTATACCTGAAACGACCTTTTCCTCGTCGCCCTTCTTGCAAGCCTTAACAGCCATAGAAAGGCAGGGCTTCGGGAAGTTTACGCCGCTAAGCTCGATAACATTGGACTGACTGCAGATTGTGTCGCCCGTCTTAACGCAGTTGAGCTTTGTTACAACGCCGATATCGCCGGCAGGAATACACTTGCAATCCTCGGACTTGTTGCCGCGAATCGTGATGATCTTGCCCATACGCTCCGTTTCGCCTGTGCGGGCATTGTAAACAGGAGTTTCGGGAGTGATCTTGCCGCTGTCAACCTTGAAATATGACATCTTGCCTACGAAAGGATCGGCAACCGTCTTGAAGCAAAGTGCCGCAAGAGGACCGTTTTCGTCACAATCAACGTCCTTACCGCCTGCATAAGATGCGGCGTCGGGAGCGGAATATGCAAGCTCGTCAAGCAGAAGGTCAACGCCCTCCGTTGTGTAACCTGAGCAGGCATAAACAGGATAAACGGAGCTTGAATTAACACCCTCGTTAAGAGCCGTTATGATCTCCTTGCGTGTAAACTCCTCGCCTGCAAAGAATTTTTCCATAAGCTCGTCGCTCGCCGTTGCAACAGCTTCGGTGAGGATATCGAGCATCTCGCTGATCTTATCGTCCTCGGGCATCGGGATTTCAACCGCTTTGCCGTCGTGATATTCATAACCCTTACGGGCGGCAAGGTTTACATAAGCCTTGACCTGTCCGTTAACTATGTAAGGAACGATAACGGGGCAGACTGCGCCGCCGTGTACCGCCTTGATCTCGTCAAAGGTTTTGTAAAAATCGGCATGCTCCTTGTCACAGCGAGTGACGGCGAACATCTTGCCTCTCTTTTTGGCGGCCTTGAAAGCCTTTTCTGCGCCGACGTCATATTTATGTCCTGCACCGAGCACAATCAGAACGCACTCGGAAGCGGCGATACCCTCGCACATCTCTCCCTCAAAGTCGAAAAGACCCGGAGTGTCGATTATATTGAGCTTACAGTCTTTCCATTCAATCGGAGCAACCGCCGCCGAAACGGATACGTTTCTCCTCTTCTCCTCGGGATCAAAGTCGAGAGCGGCTGTACCCTCGTCAACTCTGCCGAGTCTGTCCGTCAGACCTGCGATATAAAGCATAGCCTCCGCAAGAGTAGTCTTGCCTCGGCCTGCGTGACCTGCAACAGCAATATTTCTGATATCCTTAGCGTTATAGTACTTCAAAAAATGACCTCCTTACGTCATACATTGATTTCAGCGCACCTTAATAATTTTGAACGCAGAATTGTAATATGTAAAAATGTTATTATCAATGTATCAACGTTCTAACTATATCACATATAAACATAAATTTCAATAGCTTTTTAAAATTTATGTGAATTATTATTAAATTTAGAGTAAAAAATATGGACGCAAGCAATTTGCCTGCGCCCGTATTTTCAATTTAAAAAAATGATTATGCGTTTTCTTCATCGGACGGAGTATCCGGTGTCTCGCTCTCTCCGGGGTTCTCGCCCTCTCCGGGATTTTCGCCCTCACCGGGATTCTCGCTCTCACCGGGATTTTCGCCCTCACCGGGATTCTCGCCCTCGCCGGGATTCTCACCCTCACCGGGATTTTCGCCCTCGCCGGGATTTTCGCCCTCACCGGGGTTATCCGTGTTGGGATAATAATCTGTCGGAGTTTTGTTATCAACCGAAATCTGAAGAACCGCCAACGCATCGGCAGAATTGATAAGATCGTTACCGTCAACATTTGCCGCCGCAAGACCTGATCCGCTCAAGGTCACAGCTTCAACGCTGTGCTGAAGAATAAGCAGAGCGTCGGCAGAGTTAATATTTCCGTCACCGTTGACATCGCCGATAACGATGATCGTATAAGAAGCAACCTCTTCCTCTCCGTTTTTCGTGACAAGCGTTGCTCCGTTTGTAACTTTTTCAAGCGGCTCAACCGTGAGATCCTTTCCTACAACAAAATCGGCAAGAATTTTCTCCAAAGACGCCTCTTTATCATAAACCGTTATGACTTTATTTTCTTCGTCAAAGGCGCAGATTTTTGCTTCTTCACCAAGCTTAAAGCCGAGGTCGAGCTGAATTTTATTCAGTGTAAACTCGTTTTCCGTTGCGTATCTCTCAGCATCAGAGCCTTCATATCCGGTAACTGTGAAGTCCTCCACCTTGACAACATTTCCGTCGCCGTCAACCGTATATCCAAACGCTTTTTCTCCGATTGACGTTACCGACTTAGGAACAGAGATTTCCTTGCAGTCGCTCAGGAACGCATATGCACCGACAGCCGTTATTCCCTCGCAGAGAACGATACTCTTGGGATTTCCAAGCATATATTCGGGAATTGCATCTGCGGTACTGTCACCGATCGTACCCGTTCCCGTAAATGTCAGAACGCCGTCATCGGATATTGTCCATGTGAGAGTTTCGCCGATTGTTCCGCTCTTCGGAAAATATTTGCCGAGAGAATTGAATGTAAACTCGTTTTCGGTTGCGTAGCTCTGAGCCGCTGTTTCATCATATCCCGTTATAGAAAATCCGTCTATTTTTGCTCCGCTCTTGCCGTATCCGAAAGCCTTTTTGCCGATCGTTTCAACCGTGTGCGGAATATTTACGCTTTTCAGAGAAGTGCAAAGATAAAACGCCTGATCGCCGATCGTTGTTATTCCGTCTGCAAACTCAACTGAAGCGAGCTTTGAGCAACCCGAAAATGCCGCCTCGGATATCGTGCGGACGCTTGACGGGAAGCTGACCGCCTCAAGCTTTTCGCATCCGTCAAATGCGGAGATTCCTATTTCCGTAATCTTTTCACCAAGCGTAAGAGTTTTAAGATTTTCACAGCAGTAAAAGGCTCTGTCTGCAATCTTTTCAAGGGAAGCCGGGGCTTCAAATGCTTCGAGAAGAATACAGGAATGGAATGCGGAATCGCCGATAGTTTTTACCGAATCGGGAAGCGCGACCGTCTTGAGCGCCGAGCATTTATAGAAAGCTTTTGCGCCGATTTCGGTTACCGTTTCAGGCAGATTGACCGTTTCCAACGAGCTGCAGGTAGAAAAAGTCTGTTCCTCCACCTTGGTTATTCCGCCCTCTACCGTAATACTGCGAAGTCCCTTGCACTCAAAGAATGCGCCCTTGCCGATTTTGGTTATTGTCGCAGGGACAGTAAGGTTTTCCAAAGTATAGTTCTTGTAAAAGACATAACTGCCTATACCCGTGATTCCGTCGCCGAAAACAACGTTTGTATAGTCTATTCCTGCCCACGGCATAGTGGGACTTCCGTCCTCGTCCTTATAGGTATCATAGTCGGGGATATCGCCGCTGCCGCCGAAGGTCAGAGTCTTTGTTATATTGTCAAAGCTCCATGTAACCTCCGAGCCTTCGATTGTCTGAGCAGCAGCAGCCGTCAAGGACATAAGTCCCGTACTGCAAACAGTCAGCATCAGACATAACGCAATCGCTAATGAAATAATTTTTTTCATTTCAACTTCTCTCCTTTGTTAAGTCATTTTGGAATACTTATTGCTATTCATTGTAATTATAAATCATTTTCTTTTTTGTGTCAACAATATCATACGCATCCGCACCACAGCAATAAAAAAAGAGCTGCCGCACTAAGCAGCAGCTCAAAATTTATGAAATTAAACTTATTTAATTTCGATCTCTGCGCCGACTTCCTCAAGCTTAGCCTTGAGATCCTCAGCCTCGTCCTTAGAAACGCCTTCCTTGATTGCCTTGGGAGCGCCGTCAACAAGAGCCTTAGCCTCAGCAAGTCCAAGACCTGTGATGTCCTTAACAGCCTTAACAACCTTGATCTTCTGTGCGCCTGCGTTAGCAAGGATAACGTCGAACTCGGTCTTCTCCTCAGCTGCCGGGCCTGCTACTGCCGGACCTGCAACAACTGCTGCTGCAGCGGAAACGCCGAACTCCTCTTCTACTGCGTGTACGAGCTCTGAAAGCTCAAGAACTGAAAGAGTCTTCAACTCTTCAACGATAGCATTAATTTTCTCTGATGCCATGGTAATTTACCTCCATAATAGTTTTTGTAATTTTTTAAAATTTAGTTTCGCTGACAATTAAGCCTCAGCGGGAGCTTCTGCCTTATCGGCGATAGCCTGAACGGCACGGGCAAAGCCTGCGATAGGTGCGCTGAATACATTTGCAACCATAGAGAGCAATGTTTCTCTCGAGGGAAGGTTTGCAAGATCCTTGAGCTTCTCCATCGACATTACTTCACCGTCGAGATAACCTGCTTTAAGAGCAAAGTTGTCGTGATCCTCAGCATACTTGTTAAGGATACGGGCTGCGGCTACATAGTCGTCCTTGGAAGTTGCGAGAGCTGTTGTTCCGTCAAGAACCTCGCTCATGCTTTCGAGTGATGTTCCGCTGATTGCGAGCTTGAGGAGAGTATTCTTAACAACAGTGTACTCAACTCCTGCTTCACGAAGCTCCTTACGCAGAGCGGTATCATCGGCAACGGAAATACCCTTGTAATCTACGATTACGCCGGCGCATGAATTGCTGATTCTGTCTGCAACGGCAGCAACGATCTGCTTCTTCTGTTCCAAAACGCTTGCACTTGGCATGTTTTTCACCTCTCATACAATGAAATAAGGTGCGTATAAACGAAAACTAATCCCTGTCCACTCACCGTGAACAGGGATATGACATACAAATATTTACCCGAAAAAGCTTCGGTAATCGTATGCTCCCATTCTCGGCAGGCGGTCGTTAAACCATTACGCTGATGCACCTGCTGTCTTTGAAAAAGAACAGCTTAGTTATATTACCATATACTTTTTCGTTTGTCAACTGTTTTTTGATATTATCTATTATTTTTCAGCCCATTGCAACATCAAGAAGCATCATTAAAGCAAAGCCGACCGCTGTTCCCGCTGTGCCTATGCGGCTTTTCGCCTGAGGAATAAGCTCCTGCGACACGACGTAAATCATCGCTCCTGCGGCAAAGGAAAGCACGAACGGAAGTATCGGAGAAACAAGCCAGGTGAGCAAAACCGTCAGCACCGCCGCTATAGGCTCGACCGCACCCGACAGCACTCCGTACAAAAAAGCTCGCCTCTTCGTCATTCCGTCCGTGACGAGCGGGGCGGAGATTATTGTGCCCTCGGGGAAGTTCTGGACAGATATTCCTATTGAAAGCGTGAGGGCTTCGGAGGGCGGAATTACACCGCTGAGTGCACCGGAGAAAGCAACGCCGACCGCCATGCCCTCCGGGATATTGTGGAGCGTTACCGCTATGAAAAGCATCAGACTTTCTCCGAGCTTCGGCGGCTGTGTTTCGTCCGTCTTGATTTCGGGAACAAGGAAGTCAAGCAGCATCATACCTGCCGTACCGCTCAGGAAGCCTGCGACAGCAGGAATCCACGAGCCTGCCGCCTCTATTGCCGGTATAAGCAGCGACCATACCGAAGCCGCCGTCATAACTCCTGCCGCAAAGCCGAGCATTGCACGGTGAAAACGGGGATTTGCTCCCTTTTTCATAAAGAATACCGCCGCCGCACCGATTGAAGTCCCAATGAACGGCAACACTATTCCGATAACCGTTTCAGTTATGCAATTCATTCAATCACCGATTTCTAAAATATTCCTAATATCAGAAATATTCCGCCGTCAAATAAATGTTCGTCAATAAGGTTGTATTTTTTTTCGTCGTGTATTATAATAATCGGCGTGAACGGAGGTGTCGAAATGGAAGACTTTTGCGAAAAAGTGAAAATGAAGCGCAGAGCCTTTGCCGACAGAGCATATAATACCCTTTGCCGTGCTGACGACGGGTTTTCTTCACGGCGAAAGCTCAACATTGCCGTTATTGCGGCAGTTTGCGTTGTTCTGTTTGCCTTTATGCTTTTTCTGAACTACTGCACCCCATATCTCAACGACGACTATATTTATTTCAACATTTTCTCCGAGGACGGCATCGGCGACTTTATTCTTCTGTCCGTCAAGGATCAGAAGGTTGAGAGCATTTCCGATATTGTGGAGTCGATGAAAGCTCACTACAATGTTATGAACGGCAGGATCGTTATTCATTCTATCGTTCAGCTTGTTCTGATGTATCCGAAAGCTGTTTTCAACGTGCTGAACTCGGCGGCTTATGTTGCGCTGATGCTTCTTATCTACAAGCATTGCAAGGGAAATAAAAAAGAGGACAGGGCAGTCCTTTTTGTGCTTATATGTCTTGCGGCATGGACGTTTCTGCCCGATTTCGGCAAGACAGTCTTATGGCTCACGGGCAGTATCAACTATCTGTGGAGCTCAGTCTTTCGGCTTGCCGTTCTTCTCCCGTTCAGGCTGTATGCTGACGGCAGGGAGGACAAAATACCGTGGCTCAAAGCTGTTGTAATGACGCTTCTTTGTGCGGCGGCAGGAGCAACGAACGAAAACACAAGTGCCGCTTTCATCGGAGTTGTTGTTCTTTTTATGATATATTGCCGATGTCACGGCAGAAAAATTCCGTTCTGGTCTGTCACGGGACTTATCGGTGCGCTGTGCGGATTTTTCTTTATGGTGGCGGCTCCCGGCAATTCACGCCGCATAGGGATTGGCGAGGAGGTCGGAAATTCCGTTCTTTCAAGACTTACCAACATTCCCGGCAATATGGTTCTTTCACTCTCGGTTTTCGTCGGAGCGTTTGCGGTCTGCGCAGTAATTCTCTACGCTTATGACCGTGAAAACGGTAACTCGAAAACAGGAGTTGCTTTAATCTCCATGCTCGGCGCTTTCGGTGCGGCGGCAGTTATGATCGCCTCACCCCAGTTCCCGACAAGAGCGTGGTTCGGCATATATGTCTACGCCATGACCGCAGTAGGCATACTCGTTTACCGCATTATGCTCAGCGAAAATCTGACAAGGAAGCTCCTGCTTATTTCGGTCGTTTTCTGGTCGGTGTGGAGTCTGATGTCCTACACGCACACCGCTCAGGATATGAAAAAACTGCACGAAAATACCGTAAAGCGTGAGGCATATATTGAGGAACAGAAGAGCCTCGGCAACCTCGACCTTGAGCTTGAAAAATATTACACAACAGACAAGCACGCTCCGTCCATGGACAGCTCGGATGTCTCCGAGGATCCCGAACACTGGAGAAACATCACTTTCTCCATGCACTACGGACTTAACAGCGTGAAAGAAAAAGAATAATATGACCCCGAAGGGAGCAAACTATATGAAAATTATTGATATCCTTAACAGCGGAAAAATGTCCATGTCTTTTGAGGTTTTTCCTCCAAAGACCGACACCGCTTTTGAAAATGTCAGCCGTGCAACTCAGGAGATTGCGAAGCTCAATCCCTCCTATATGAGCATCACCTACGGTGCAGGCGGCGGAACGAGCAAATACACGCTCGATATTGCCGAAAACATTATGAAGGATTTCGGCGTTCCCACTCTTGCTCACCTGACCTGTGTTTCCTCGTCGAGAGAAACCGTTCGTGAGAGAATCGAAGAAATGAACGCAAGAGGAATTAACAACGTTCTTGCCCTCAGAGGCGATATTCCTGCCGATATGGAGAATGACGACAGGAGCGAATGGAGCTACCGCTATGCCGTCGATCTTATCCGTGAAATCAAGGACAGCGGCTATGATTTCTGCATCGGCGGAGCGTGCTATCCCGAAATTCACCCCGAAAGCTCAAATCAGAAAGAGGATATCAAGCACCTTAAAGAAAAGGTTGACGCAGGCTGTGAGTTCCTCACTACTCAGATGTTTTTTGACAACAACCTGCTTTACAACTTCCTTTATAAAATCCGTGAAGCAGGCATCACCGTTCCGATCATTGCAGGAATAATGCCGATAACCAATGCAAATCAGGTTGACAGGGCAATCAAGCTTTCGGGCTCGTTTATGCCGCAGAGATTCAAGAGCCTTGTTGACAAATTCGGCTCCGATCCGCTTGCAATGAAGCAGGCAGGTATCGCCTATGCGACCGATCAGATCATTGATCTTTATGCGAACGGCTTGACGAACATCCATGTTTATTCGATGAACAAGCCCGACGTAGCACAGAAAATTCAGGCAAATCTTTCCGATATTTTAGGTAAGTGACAAAATGGAAACGGTACAGACTGCAATTTTTGAAGAACCGCCGATCAACGAGCGTGAAATTCTGAGATATATGTCCTCACGGGGCGGCGAAGACGAGCTTCGTCCGCTGATAAGAGAATGCCTTGACGAGCTTCGCGGCAGGCTGAGCTATAAAGTCTGTCATATCACCCTGCCCATTGAGATTGACGGAAATAAAATCAAGCTCCCCTGCGGAGAGATCGAAAGCCATAATCTTGCAAAAAACCTGAGCGGCTGTGAAAAAGCCGTGATTTTTGCCGCAACGATCGGCGTTGAGATAGACCGTCTGATCGCAAAATATTCACGTCTTTCTCCTGCCAAGGCTTTCTGCTGCCAGGCGATAGGCGCGGAAAGGGTTGAAGAACTCTGCGACGATTTCTGCGAGAGCGTCAATGAAAAACTTGGCGCAGGCGGAGAAATGCTCAAGCCGAGATTCAGTCCCGGCTACGGCGATCTGCCGCTTGAAACTCAGAAGATGATCTTCTCTCTGCTTGACTGTCCCAAAAGGATAGGCGTAACCCTCGGAGACTCCCTTTTGATGTCTCCGTCAAAATCCGTAACTGCATTTGCAGGAATAACAAAACGACAGGAAGTGTCCCGATGAACATTCGTGAATTTATAAAAAACAATATCGTTATCCTTGACGGAGGACTGGGAACTCTCCTGCAAAAGAGCGGACTGCCCTCGGGTGAGCTGCCCGAACGTTGGAACGTTACACATCCCGAAACCGTCACGGAGATACACCGAAATTATTACAACAGCGGAAGCAACGTTGTCTGCACAAACACGTTCGGAGCAAATATTCTGAAATTTGACCGTGACGAGCTGGACGAAATAATCCGCTGTGCTATAAAAAATGTCGATGAAGCGAGAAAGACCTCATCGGGAAAGCAGGAGAAGTTTATTTCGCTTGATATCGGCCCGACAGGAAAGCTTCTGAAGCCCCTCGGTGATCTTGACTTTGAAAAAGCGGTTGAGATTTTTGCCGAAACGGTAAGGCTCGGTGTTAAATACGGAGCCGACCTCATCACGATTGAAACGATGAACGACAGCTACGAAACCAAGGCAGCCGTTCTTGCCGCAAAGGAAAACAGCGATCTGCCGATTTTTGTCACCAACGCTTACGGCGAAAACGGACGTCTTATGACGGGCGCAGATCCTGCGTGTATGGCGGCGATGCTGGAGGGAATGGGCGTTGATGCGATCGGAGCAAACTGCTCCCTCGGCCCGAAACAGCTTCAGGGCGTTATGGACGAGCTTTTGAAATACTGCTCCGTCCCCGTAATCTTCAAGCCGAATGCAGGTCTGCCGAAAAGCGACGGGAACGTGACCTATTTCGACGTCGGCGCAGAGGATTTCTCGCAGGAGGTGCTTCTCTCTGTAAAGAAAGGCGTCAGAATAATCGGCGGCTGCTGCGGCACAACTCCCGAATACATCGGCAAATTGAAAGAGCTGACGAAAGGACTGCAGCCGAAAGCGATTGAAAAGAAAAGCTATTCGGTTGTTACATCATATAACAAGGCGGTTTTCTTCGGTCAGAAGCCTGTGCTTATCGGCGAACGCATCAATCCTACGGGCAAGAAGCGTTTCAAGCAGGCTTTGGTCGAGAATGATATCGGCTATATTTTGCAGGAGGCTGTCAATCAGCAGGCAAAGGGCGTTCACATCCTTGACGTTAATGTCGGTCTGCCCGGAATTGACGAGACAAAAATGCTGACCGAATCAGTCTGCGAGCTTCAATGCGTGACCGATCTGCCCTTGCAGATAGATTCCTCCGATCCCGTTGCCATGGAGAGCGCACTCCGCCGCTACAACGGCAAGGCGATGATAAACTCCGTCAACGGCAAAAAGGAGAGTATGGAAGCGATCTTCCCTCTGATGAAAAAATACGGCGGATTTACGGTTGCCCTTACTCTTGACGAAAAAGGTATACCCGAAACCGTTCAGGGCAGAATGGATATCGCAAAGAAAATCCTTGCGACTGCCGCAGAATACGGCGTTGATAAAAAGGATATTATCTTCGATCCGCTTGCGATGACGGTCAGCGCAGACAAAATGTCCGCCGTCATAACACTTGAAACGGTCAGGAGAATTACTCAGGAGCTTGGCTGTAACACCTCGCTCGGTGTTTCCAATGTTTCGTTCGGTCTGCCGTCGAGGGAGCTTGTCAATGCGGCATTTTTCACCGCCGCAATGGAGAACGGACTTTCAGCCGCAATTATGAATCCGTATTCCGAGAGAATGATGGAATCATATTACAGCTTCAACGTTATAAAAGGTCTTGACGATAACTGTATGGATTTTATCAACTTCGCATCACAGCAGGAGTCTCAGCCGACCGCAAAGAACGAGAACAAGCAAACGCTTATTGACGCTATCGAAAAGGGCTTGAAAGAAAAAGCGGCGGAAATCACCGAGGCTATGCTTTCCGAAAATGCTCCGCTTGATATAGTAAATCTGCACGTTATTCCTGCACTTGACGAAGTCGGCAGAAGATTTGAGAATAAAACGCTTTTCCTGCCTCAGCTTCTCATGAGCGCAGAAGCGGCGAAATTCTCGTTTGAGGTCATCAAGGCTCATATGTCCGCTGAGGGAGAAAGCGTGAAGAAGGGTACCGTTGTCCTTGCAACGGTTTACGGCGATATACACGATATCGGTAAAAACATCGTTAAACTGCTTTTGGAAAATTACGGCTTCAATGTAATCGACCTCGGCAAAAATGTGCCGCCCGAAGATGTGCTTGCCGCCGTGACCGAAACAAAAGCTCCTCTTGTCGGTCTCAGCGCACTTATGACGACGACCGTTCCGTCAATGGAAGAAACGATCAAGCTCATTAAAGATAAAGCGCCTTGGTGTAAAACCGTTGTCGGCGGTGCTGTGCTGACTCAGGAATATGCCGACAAGATCGGCGCTGACAAATATTGTGCCGACGCAATGGAAACCGTCCGCTATGCGGAGACGATTTTAGGCTGAATTATCGGAGGTGCGCCGTATGATGACCGCTGAAATTAAAATACCTGCCGCAACGCCCCATCTTTGCAGCGTTGTAACAGGCTTTGTTATGCTTGAAGCTCAGGGAAAAATCAGGCTTAGTGTCAGCGGCTCGGAGCTGCCCTCGGACGGAATACTTGAGGTCAGGCTCGGCGGCAAAACCCTGGCATACGATATGAGCGACGGGTACAATTTCAAGCGTCCCGAAGCGGTGAGCGACTACCTTAAAAACTGCGACTGTTACTTCAAACGCAGTTTTTCCGACAGCCTTAACGAAAAGTTTTTCCCCGACAGCAAAGAAAAAATTCAAAAATGGGGCTTCAACTATCTTGTCACCTGCAAGGGAAACAGCTATTTTAACCGCAGAAAAAACATTATGACTGCGGTAAATCTGCTCAGAGGACGAAAGCCGCTTTCATATTTCACATACGACCGCTTTGAATGTGAGCCGGACAGAAAAAAGGATCAGAAAATCCTTTTTATGACAAGGCTTTGGACTGCCGATCAGACCACGGAGAAAAACCTCGATGCGGTAAACACAATGCGTATTGAGCTTTGCAATACTCTTCGCCGTGAATACGGAGAGCATTGTCTGACAGGAATATATGACGGCGACTATGCGAGAAAAATTTGTCCCGATCTGATTCTCCCGAACTCCCTCACCCGAAAAAACGATTACCTTGAAACGATGAAAGGCTCGGATATCTGCATCGGCAGTACGGGACTTCACGGCTCGATCGGCTGGAAAACGGGCGAATATGTCGCCGCTTCACGTGCAATCATCAACGAAAAATTCAATTACGAGGTCACGGGAGATTTTGAAATCGGCAAGAATTATTTCGATTTTGACAGCGTTGACGGCTGTATGGCTCACGTTGAAAAGCTGTTCAGCGATCCCGACCTTGCATATCAGATAAAAGTGAACAACCGGAACTACTATCGGAATTATCTGCGCCCCGATGTTCAGGTCGCAAACTCCCTGAAAACCGCAGGATTCGATATTTAGCGCAATTTTCAAGAGAAGCAACAGAGTGACTGAATTGTCTGTACCTGCTCCGGTTTGTTTGCTGTGATATAATTAAGAAAAATCACCAAAAGGAAGGATTGACGTGAAAGAAAAGGTCTACGGTTTTTTAAAGACCGTTCCGAAAGGAAAGGTCGTGACCTACGGACAGATCGCCGAAGCGGCAGGAAATCCAAAGGCGGCAAGAGCAGTCGGAAATATTCTGCACCGAAATCCGGACGGCGAAAATATCCCATGCTACAAGGCGGTTGATTCAAAGGGCAAGCTTTCCGCAAATTACGCTTTCGGTGGAATTGAAAAACAGAGGGAGCGTCTTGAAAAAGAGGGGATAGAGGTCGAAAATTTTCGGGTTGATCTGAATAAATATAAATTCTGAAACATTTTATCGCAAAAAAAACACAGCGAAGAAAGCACGGATAATGCCGCTTTCTTCGCTGTGTGTTAATGTTAACAGGATTTTACTCCAACGAATATTTCATAAGCTCGGGGTGACAGGAAGTTCCTCGCTTTTTGCAGGAGGAGCAGTAGACCGCAATTTTCGGCGAATCCTCCCAGCTCATTTTCTCCCATCCGCAATGGATATAATAATCGGGTTCTTTGGCGCAAGCCCAGATTTCTTTAACTCCGAGCTTTTTAGCTTCCTCAAAAACAACAGACTGCATAATCCTGCCGTAGCCCTTGGATTGCACGCCGCTGCGCACGGCAATATCCCCGAGGGAATATGCGCCGTCACGGATTTCAAATGTAACCGCCGCAATGAGCTTGCCTGTCCGTGCGTCATCCATTCGCCACATTTTTATTATTCTGTCAGGCATCCTCTCTTCGATTGTAACGCCCATTCCGCTCTCGTGAAAGAGCGTTGAAAGCGACAGGAAATCGTCTGTTTCTCTAATGATGTAATCTTCCATAAAAAACCCCATAATGAAAATGATCTAACATAATTGTACCAAATTATAAAGTTTAGTCAATAGAAATACGGAAAATTATTAAAATACTTCGGGAAATACTCGGGTATAGTTCGGATTTTTGAGGGGGAAAGCTTTTCAAACTGTACCAAAGTAGGGGGAAAGCTCAAGGAAAATCAATTATAATTTAAAAGTAAAATTGGCTGACCGTATCGGACAAGGGGGATGCCGTATGAGAAAAACCAAGCGGAGCGTAAACTTTTTCCTCTGCCTTTTGTTCAATATGCTTTTGAATCCGGAGGGCGCCGTTGTTGCGGCAGTTCTTCTCGGTCTGCATTTCTGGCTGGGGATATCGCTGTGGTGGACTTTTCTCGCCCTCGGGCTGTGGTTGGCAGGATTGATACTGTGGATGCTTTTTATCGGATGGGCGAGGGACTGCGGTGACGAGCCCGATCCTGTCAGGGAAAACAAAAATCCCTATTCGTCAAAAAAATATCCCAAGTAAAGACTATTAAAAAGGAGATTTTCAATGAGCCGCTATAAAAAATTGGTGCTTCTGCACTCGAACGATATGCACGGAGATTTTCTTGCCGAGGATATTGACGATCGACTTGTAGGCGGAGTCAGTATGCTTTCCGGCTACGTTGACAAGGTGAGAAAGGAGGAGCCGAACACACTCTACTGCATCGCAGGCGATATGTTCCGAGGCTCGGTCATTGATTCCGAATACAAGGGACTGAGCACGATTGAGATAATGAATGCCCTTGCTCCCGATGTGGTAACTCTCGGCAATCATGAAACGGATTACGGAATTTCTCATCTTCTCTTTCTTGAGAAATGCGCAAAATTCCCTATCATCAACGCTAATCTTTTTATCCGTACCAATCAGGCGCGCCTGTTCAGACCGCACGTCATTCTTGAGGTTGACGGAATGAAAATTCTTTTCATCGGCATCCTGACAGAGGAGGTCATCTCTCAGACAAAGAACGAGGGACTCATCGGCTCCTTTGTCGGAATCAACGAGGCCGCAACCGAGGTCGGCAGAATCTGCAACGCATATAATGCGATCGACATCGACTTCACCGTTCTGCTGACTCACATCGGCTTTGAGGAGGACAAAAAGCTGGCCGAAATGCTCGATCCTTCGTGGGGCGTTGATGTAATAATCGGCGGACACTCCCACACGTTTATAACCGAGCCTGCAAAGGTCAACGATATTCTGATCGTGCAGGCAGGAACGGGTACGGATCAGATCGGACGTTTCGATATAATTGTTGATACAGACAACAACTGCGTCAGCAAATACGAATGGAAGTCCGTGCCGATCAATGACGACCACTGTCCGAGGGATTCGGAAATTGAAAGGCTGATTGCAAACTATAAAGCGGACACGGACGTTAAGTACAACCGCATAGTGACTCGCTTCCGCAGGGAGCTTACGCATCCCGACCGCAACCGTGAAACAGAACTGGGCAATCTTTTGGCGGATATATTGAAGGAGTCGCTGAATCTTGATATAATGCTGCTCGGCTCAGGCTCGGTGAGGAACGACAGTATGGGGCCGCTTGTTCAGTTCTCAGACCTTGTTGAATGTTTTCCGTATGACGATTCCGTCACAATGATTTCGGTCAACGGCGCTCAGCTTCGCCGTATGATACTTTATATGCTCCGTGACGAGGTATGGCAGGGAGCGCACTGCGAGTTTTATCAGTTTTCAAAGGGTATGAAAATTGTATATGACAGAAACAAAAAAGAGCTTCTTGAATTCAGCTTTGAGGGCGAGCCGATCACGGAAGACCACCTTTACAGGGTTGGCTTACAGCTTTTCCATTACACAAATATGGAGGAGAATTTGCAGATCAGCGAGGACGAGATTTCCGCAAATGCCAAGCCCCGTGTCGTAACGACCTCGTGCCGTGAAATTCTTGATGAATATCTGTCCTCTCACCAGCATCTCGATGCCTGCGTTGAGGGACGGCTGAAAGTAATCTAAAAAGAAAGAAGAATCAACAATGAGAAAAGTAATTATTGACACCGACACCGGAAGCGATGACGCAGCGGCTATAATGCTTGCCGTTGCAGCTGCGGATGTTGAAATCCTCGGTGTAACAACCCTGGGCGGAAACATTGCCCTTGAGCAGACGACAAAAAACGCTCTGCAAACTCTTGAGGTCTGCGGTTCGGACACACCCGTTTATCCCGGCGCCTGCCGTCCGATAATGCGTGAGCTTGTGACTGCCGACGGAGTTCACGGAAAGGACGGAATGGGCGATCAGGATCTCGTGCATCCTGTCAGAAAAGCGGAAAGCCGCCATGCCGTTGACTTTATTCTTGAAACGGTCAGGAAATATCCCAACGAGATAGAGATCATCGCCCTCGGCCCTGCGACAAACATTGCTTTGGCGATAATGCAGGATCGGGAGACTATGAGCCGTGTTAAACACATATGGAGCATGGGCACATCGGGCTTCGGCGTCGGAAACTGCACTCCCGTTGCCGAGTTCAACGTCTATGTTGACGCGGACAGCTATGCAATCATGCTCACGAGCGGAATTCCTGTCACGATTATCGGCTTTGACCTTTGCCTCGGACCGGCGGCAATGCATCGAGAGGATCTCGACTATCTTAAAACTGCGTCTGCGGCAGGCGAATTTGCCGTAAAATGCACAACCGCATTGCTCAACTACAATCTTCAGCATCGAGGAGAGTGTTTTGTCGATCTTCCCGATGCGGTTGCAATGGGCGTTGCCCTGTGGCCGGATATTGTTGAGGATTATGTTGACGCTTACTGCTACTGCTGTACGAAGGAGGAGCCTGCCTATGGTCAGGTTATCATTTATGACGTGAATCAGCCTCTCTCGATTGATTATAAAATTCCTCCTGCAAACGCTCAGGTTATCCGCAGAATAAACTATCAGGAATTTAAAAATCGGTTTAAGGCATCTCTCGCAAGACTTTGATTTTCGGGGAGTAAGTATGATTTTTAAACAGTTCAGGACGGGGAATTCGTGGGTTGTGCTTGCCGTTGCCGTACTTGTTATCGCCGTTATAATAATCGCAATTTTCTTGACGGGGTGCGGCAAAAGGAGCTATAAGGTCGATTACTGCGGAATGAAAGAGTTTTATTCAAACGCAAAGGATACCTACAAGGCAGGCGAGGAGGTCGAGCTGATATTTGACCTTGTTGCCTCTGACACGGACTACACCTTTTACCTTGACGGAAAAAGCGAAGGCCTCGACGTGCACGGCACGGGCAACAGATTTATTATCCGCTTCACAATGCCCGATCACGATATTAAACTCGACTATTCCGAAAAAAATTCTATGGAATATCAGCCCGAATAAATACAGAGGGAAGTCGAAAGATAGACATTAGATTTTTGACGTTAGACTTGGAGAAGCTCCGCCGTCAGGCGGTGATGAGGTGGAAAAGCAGACTAAAAAATTTCAGCCTGTAGAATATACTTTTCCACAAACTTATGGTAGGATGCGTTCATGTCCATTGCCACAGCAATGACTTTTGATAAGGCGTTCGGGATTGATTTCGTTACCGAGGGAAATTTTACTCGATCTGTGCATTGATCGTCGCAACAAAATCATCTGTTCGTCGCCAAACGTACAGAGGTAGAAATTTTTATGATTATGGAGTATAATAATAACAACAAAAAATCGGAGAACAATATCATGGAAATCAGATTGGCAAAAATAACGGATATCGACGGTTGGATGGTGCTTGTAAACAAGGTGAAGAACAACTTTCCCGGTTTGGAAACAACCGAAGCATTAAATGAACACAGAACTGCTGCACTGGACTTTATCCGCAACAATTCCGCCATATGCACCGTAACCGAAAACAGGCTTGTCGGCTCACTTCTTTTTCAAGGGATCAGAATATACTATGCTTTTTAGCGGTTGATCCCGATTATCGCAGACATCATATTTCCGAACAAATGGTAGACTATATACTTGGTTTTATGAATCCGCAAGGGGATGTTGTTGTCACGACATATCGTGAGGGGGTTTCGGAAGGAATTGCCGCAAGAGCTTTTTACAAACATTTAGGTTTTACTGAGGGAAAACTTAAAGAAGAATTCGGAAGTCCGGTTCAGGAATTCATATTGAAACGGTAAACCCCGATTTGTCAAACTAAGTCTTAATAAACAAAGACCGCTTGCACCGTGCAGGCGGTTTTTCTTGCCTGACCGACGGCAGAGGTAGAAATATTCATATTTTTGGTGTATAATGGGGAATCAAGAGAAAGACAAAACAGGAATTTATAAAGGTGATGAATATGGCAAAACATGAATTTGGAATTATGGATATAGCGCCAACACTAAAACAGGAATACAATAAGTATGAACCTGAAAAGTACCATTGTATTTCTGTTGAGGATGAATATATCGAGTCGCTTTTAAAAGAGTTATCGGTAATCCCGTGTTATTGGCATTCGCTACAACAAGAAGAGCGAGGGTTAGCGTATTATGGAATTACAATTATTCCGCCACGTTCTTTGAAAGATTTTATTTCTGTCATTGATAGTAAAACTCAATTCAATGAATTAAAGGATTTATTAAGAAAAGCGGACAATGAAAATAAATTTGTAATTCATTTTGGAATCTGACAAATTCCAGTTTGTCGGACTGATTATAAATAAGAAAAGACCGCTTGCGTAGTGCAGGCGGTTTTTCTTGCCTGACCGACGGCAGAGGTAGAAATATTCATAGTTTTGGTGTATAATAGAAAAAGACAAATCGGAATTTATCAGAAAATGAGGAATAGTTGAAATGGAGGCGCTATAATAACATGAAGATTGAAGGGAACCAGAAAGAACTGGATGCAATGGTAGAATTTCATAAGGGAAACCGTGTCGAGGGGCTGAGACTGCAAGAAGAATTTGCAGCGGAATTTCGTAAGGAGTATAAAGACAAAGATCACTGTCCTTGCCTGAAAGCCTGTCGTTATCACGGAAACTGTAAGGAATGTGTAGCAATCCACAGAGCGCATCAGGAACATGTTCCTAATTGTATGCGACCATTGATTAATAAAAAATTGAAATTGATGTCAGAATTAACAGAGCATACCTTGGCAAATGAAATAGAAGCTCCACATGAGATTTTAAGAAAATAGGCAAGTCAAATTCCAGTTTGTCGAACTTACTCAAAATTAGCAAAGACCGCTTACATTGTGTAGGCGGT
>JAEDFL010000005.1 GCA_016292785.1 Clostridiaceae bacterium
GTCGCCACGGGAGTGAATGAACGTCCGGTGGACGTTCAGAGCCGTGGCGTGACCGAGCCGCAGCGAGACGCTGTCAGCGAAGCTGACTGAGGGATTGACAAAAAGCTAATGTATTCTTTAAAACTTTTTAGTCTGCACTTATCGCCTCATTCGTCAGCGCCACCTCCCCTTGCAACAAGGGGAGGCTGAATTAGTTACTGCAAACTTTAAAGTTTCCACATCTAAAATCTAACATCTAAAATCTAATCAACCGCAAGCGTTCCTTTCGGATTGCCTGCGGTTGATTTAAACTTTATATACTTTTTTCGTTATCCTCTGATAGCTCTGACTACCTTCTCGCAGTCCTTTGCGTCCATGATCTTAGGAACGGGATAAAGCGGATTGCCCTCTTTCAGCGCACGCTCAACAATGGTCGGAATATCCTCGTCCTTGATGAAATCAAAATGCTCGGGGATACCCATATTCTTGTTCATCTGCTTGATTGCGTCGATGAAGTTCATCGCCTTGTCAGCCTGTGAATAACCCTTGAGACCGACGATCTCAGCAAGTCTTGCAAGCTTTGGATAGGCTACCTCGCCGTAATACTCAAGAACGTGAGGAAGAATTACAGCATTTGCAAGTCCGTGAGGTGTTCCGTAAATTCCGCCGAGGTTATGCGCAATGGCGTGAACATAGCCGACATAAGCTCTTGTAAACGCCATTCCTGCGTAGAAAGATGCGATAAGCATATTCTCACGGGCTCTCAGATTTTTTCCGTCGTTATATGCTTTTTCAAGATTTTCAAAGATAAGTATGGTTGCTCTCTCCGCATAATCGTCCGTTGACTTCGTTCCGCTCAGACCGATATATGCCTCAACAGCGTGAGTAAGAGCGTCCATTCCGGTTGTCGATGTGATCTTCTGCGGAAGTCCCGTCGTCAGCTCGGGATCGAGTACGGCGTACTTGGGGCGAAGCTTGGGATCGTTGATCGCATACTTCTCATGCGTCTGCATATTGGTTACAACAGCGGCAAGTGTAGTTTCCGAACCTGTGCCTGCCGTTGTGGGTACAGCAAAGAACGGAGGAAGCTTGTGTCTGATTTTCAGCTCTCCCCTCATCTGAGAAACAGTAAGGTTGGGGTTGGTAACTCTTGCACCTGCAGCCTTAGCACAGTCCATCGGTGAGCCGCCGCCGAACGCTATAATACCCTCACAGCCGTTTTTGAGGTAAAGTCTGCGGGCTTCTTCAATATTTTCAATGGACGGATTGGGCTGAACTCCGTCATAAACGGTGTATTTTATTCCCTGTGCGTCAAGCTGCTCAAAAAGACCTGCAAGGAGGTTGAGGCTCATAAGTCCCTTGTCCGTTACAACGAGCACGCTTGAAATGCCTTTTGATTTAACAAGAGCGGGAAGCTCCTTCACCGCACCGGGACCTCTGAGAAGCTCCGGCTCCGACCAGTCGAAGAAACATTCCGCAACCATAAAGGTTTTCTGATAAGCTCTGTAAAAAGCTTTTGTTGCCATATCTGCCATAAAAAACCCTCTTTTCATAAATTATAGATTTATTTTACCAAATAATACTATACTTTTACAAGAGGAAAACGGATATTTTTTTATTTTTTACAAAAAAGTTGCCGTTTTTTCTGTCGGCAAGCATATTTAGGCAAAAAATATTTTTATAAATTCAAACATTAGCCTTGCAAACAAAAAAATTAAAAAAAGTGTTGACAAAAGTTTTCTGTTGTGGTATAGTATACGAGCGTTGAGACGCTGGTGTAGCTCAGTTGGTAGAGCAGCTGATTTGTAATCAGCAGGTCGGGGGTTCGAGTCCGTCCACCAGCTCCACATTTTAATATGGGAGAGTTCCCGAGTGGCCAAAGGGAACAGACTGTAAATCTGTCGTCAGTGACTTCGGTGGTTCGAATCCACCCTCTCCCACCAATCGGGTGTCATTGCAATTCGTGATGACACCCGATTTTTGTTGTTTTCTTGGATTTCATGTGTTAAGTTAATCTTCTCGTCAACTATTGGGGAGAGAAAATTATTTAACAAAGCGGTATCATTCTCAGAGCGAGAGTGATACCGCATTTTTTATTTACTTACAGTTTCGTGCAATAAACCGCACCTTAGTGATTTCGGAAGGAGATTTTCCGCTTCCTCCCTTGTGATCTCACCGGCATTGTACTTTGCCATAATCTGAACATCCTTATCACGCAGACGGTAGAAAAGATAGATGAACGAGGTTATCACAAGTCCGATGCTCGGAACAAGGATGTATGTTACCCACAGTCCGTTGAGAGCCGTTGCGCTCTGCACGATGTTCAGCTTTTCGATATCGGCAAAGCTTTCCGCCTCGATCTTTGTCCAATTGAAGAAGCCAAGGATAGCAAGACCGAGCGACGAAGCGACCGCCGCAGCAATCTTTGTCGTAAACGTCTGAATGGAAAACGTTATACCCTTTGCGTCAACACCTGTTTTGTACTGACCGTATTCGGCGCAGTCGGGTGTGAACATAAATCCGAGTGTACCTGTAACGCTTGTGAAAAGGCAGCGTATTATCATCAGCACGATGAACAGGAGCTTGTTCTGCCAGCCGATGAAGTACATCACCAGTCCGAGAACTGCGGCGACGGTGTTGCAGATGAAAAACAGCTTGAACTTATCAAACTTTTGAGAAACAACGGGAATAAGCAGAGCAACGACGATTGACGGAACGGTGCTGAGTATGCCGAGAATGATGTTGAAATTTGCACTGCCGAAAAGGTAGTACGAAACAAACAGAGACAGCGCATTGCCCGTCATAAGTCCGTTTGCAAAGAGATAGCCGAGATAATAGATCAGCAGATACTTGTTGCGGACAAGATACATCAACATTCTCTTTATCGAGAAAGCCTCGTCCTCAAGCTCGCCGTGATAGTTTCTTTCCTTGCCGACAAAGCAGAGAGGTATCATAAACAGAAGTCCTAAAACCGAGAGCAGAATGACGGTCGGACTGAAGCTTAGACCGACCTTCTCGCTGACAAGGAGCGTGCAGAGCATTCCCGAAAGTCCCATTCCTGCGCCGCTGAAGAGTCTGCCAAGCGACATAAGCGTATTGCGCTCGTTGATATTATCGGTCATTGTTGTGACCATACTGTAAATCGGCACATCGCAGACCGTGTAGCTTGAATCCCAGAGAAGATAGGCGATCATAAACCAGATCAGCTTGCCTGACTGAGCCATACCGCTCGGTATGATAAAGAGCAGAACGGTCGTGATCGGAATAAGTCCGACCGAGAGCCTGAGCCACGGCAGACATTTCTGACCGTTTTTGAACTTGATTTTGTCAAATATAATTCCGAACAACGGATCGTTTACGGCGTCCCAGATCTTGACGATCAGAGTGACAACGGCGATCTTGCCGAGGTCAATGCCGTTCATCATAAGGTATGTAGCCATAAAGGTTGTGACAACGTTGTAGAAAATATTCTGACCGACAAAATATGACCAGTAGCTCACACGTTCTCCGAGCTTAGTCGTAAAGTCAGGGGGTGAAAGAATACTCTTGATACTCATTTAAACTCCTCCGAGCCGCTTTTTATTCTATTATACGTTGTTTTCATTTAACCGTCAATACAAAAAAACCGACAGCCCCGAAAAAGCTGTCGGTTATAGCAGTTTGTTATCAGAAAGACATTGTGTGTGTGCAAACCCATTTGCCGTGAGCGGAAGCCGTGATTGTCATTCCCTTAAAGCCCGGAATATTCTTCGTTACAACACCGGTGCCGTCCGTAACGGTAAGAGGCATATCGACACGAACGAAGCTCACTCTGCCTGCGGCGTCGATGTTAGCCGTGAGGGTTGTTCCGGGATATTTGAACTGAGCCTGAGTGACCTCGGCAAAGCCGTTCAATGCGCCCGCAACCTCGTTGATATCAAGAGGCCATGCGCAGGAGGCATTGTGAGGCGGTTTTGTATTATGACCGCAGGTTTCCGAAACAAGAGTTATCACAACCTTATATCCGTTGCCGTTTCGGGAAACGCTTGCGCTCTTAACTCCGCTTGCCGAGAGATTAGCGGGAAGAACATAGGTGCTTACCGCCGTACCGTCAGAAGCTCTGCCGCCCGAAAAGCTCTTGGTTTCATCGACCTGCTTCTGATTGCTGGAAGCAATGGAGTTGGCGATACTTGTTATCATATCATTCTTTTCGCCGCCGTTAATGGTAACGGAATCGACTCCGATTGTAACCTGCTCGGTTTTTCTGTCGGTCATTCTTGCCTGAGAATACGAGCTTTTAAGACAAGAATTATAATATGCAACAATCTGATTTTTGTTATATCCGAGCACGGTTGAAGCCTGCGGCTGAGCGGAATTATTCGAGCCGCCGCTGTTGCTTACGGCGTTGTTATTGTTGGCAACCGTACCGTTCTGCTGAGTTACCGTCTGTCCGTTTACGTTCGTGACGGTTGTTCCGTTCTGCGCAACGCCCTGATTGTTAGTGCCTGCGTTGACCTGATTGCTATTATCGGAATAGTTGTTTCCCGGAATGTTTGCTTCCGGCTCAATGCTGCCCGTAATTTTATCCAAAGCAACGTTCCATGCCGTGCAGCAGATAATTACGGCAAGCATTACCGAAACGATTACTGTAAATTTTTTCCAGCTTCTGTTCATGGTTTTCACACTCTCCCATAAGATATATTGTTATTTTATCATACTCTGATGAAAATTTCTACTGTTTTATCCGAAATTTGTGTATTCAACAACTGTTTTTGCCGATCCGCTGACCGCACCGCCCTTTATTTTGACAAGAGTTACGCCCGAAAGGTTAAAACGCTCTGTATAGCTGACCGTCATAGACTTCAGGCTTGAGTCGTCAACGCTTATCCTTGCCGTGATGCTTATTCCGTCCGCAGAAACGCTGACCGAGGAAGCCGTGGATTTAAATTCACCGAGCGACGAAGTAACCTTTGCCGCACTTACATAGTCGCCGCCGAGCTTGCTGAGTATTCCGCTCTCGTCGGTAGGATCGCTTTCCGGATTAAGCTCGGCAGTAAGAACAACGAGATTATCCTCCTGCTTTGCGGTGATTGAGGAAATGTATTCCTGCTCTATCGGTCCTTTGACAAAGCTGTTTGCAAAAAGCTTACTGTCCGTATTATAATCGTATTCGGCGGAAACATCTTTTTCCCCGAACACGGAAGCGAAAGCGTCGGAAACATTTGACACAGATGAAAGCGAACCGACGTTATCAACGCTCGCATCGCATTTTACTGTCTTCTTATATTTATAGCAATACTGATCTACATAATTGATCGCCGCATTGAGCATATCCGCCAGCTCGGTTTCGTCCGTCGGTATTGACGCTATTTTCACCGTCTGAGACGTTGCGGATTTTTCAAATGTCGGCTCCTCCTGCTCAGGATCAGGGGTTTTGTTTCCGCACGCAACGAGAGATAATAATATACATACCGCTGTTGCCGCAGATATGATTTTCATTATATACTCTTTCATTTAATAAATCACCATCAATAAGATTACCTTATCCTCACGTTTTTGTCAATAGCTTGTTATCCGCCGAAAACGATATCTGCAATCTCATCACAGCTCTCAACAATGTAGTCAGCCTTATATTCAACAAATTCCTCACGGCATCCGTAACCGAAAAGAACTGCGGCACAGACTACGTCTGCTTTGTGTGCGCCGACAATATCAAATTTTCTGTCGCCGACCATCAGTATCCTCGACCTGTCGGTCACGCCCGTTTTCTCAATCGCAGAGTTGACTATCGCCGCCTTGTCGGAATCCTTATACTTTCTGTCCGCACCGACAATACAGTCAAATTGCTTGTCAATGCCGCTCATTACGAGTATTCTTTCCAGAAAATCCTGCGGCTTAGAGCTTGCAACGGCGGTTTTTACTCCGTTCGCCCTGAGCTTTTGCAAAAGCTCGACCATACCGTCATAAATATAATATTTATACATTCCGATCTCGTCATATTTCCGGCGGTAGCTTTTCATCAGCGAATCAACGTCATCTTCCGTGAGCCAAGGATAGAGCGTGTGGAAGCTGACCGTCATCGGCGGACCGATGAATTTACGGATTTCCTCATCGCTCGGCTGTTCAAGGGAGTGTACGTCAATCGCATAACGGACGCAGAAAAAAACACCCTCGCCCGTGTCGGCAACGGTTCCGTCAAAATCAAAAAGAACAGCATCAAAATTTGCCATAATTACGCCTCCGTTCATACCCGATTATTGTAACACAAATAATAATGATTTACAATACGGGATTTTTATGATACAATATAAAACAGCTTGATTTTGGAGTGATAACAATGGATAATACAGAGAAAAAAGATCGTGTGCTGAGTATGATTCAGCCAACCTCCGTTCCTACCCTCGGAAATTACCTCGGCGCACTTAAAAACTGGGCGCAGATGAGCGCAGACAACGACTGCATCTTTGCCGTTGCCGATCTTCATGCAATTACCGTCCGCCAGGAGCCTGCAAAGCTCAGAAAGCAGTCGCTTGAGATGTATGCTTTGATGATTGCTCTCGGACTTGATCCCGAAAAGAATATAATCTTTGTTCAGTCGCACGTTCCCCAGCACAGCCAGCTCGGCTGGATCCTCAACTGCTACACGCAGTTCGGCGAGGCGGCGAGAATGACTCAGTTCAAGGATAAATCCGCAAAGCATGCCGACAATGTAAACGTCGGACTTTTTGCCTACCCCACGCTTATGGCGGCGGATATTCTTCTGTATCAGGCGGACTATGTTCCTGTCGGTGCGGATCAGAAACAGCACCTTGAGATCGCCCGTGACATTGCCGAGCGTTTCAACGGCATCTATTCCCCGACCTTTACCGTGCCGAAGCCGTATATCGGCAAGACGGGAGCTAAGGTAATGTCGCTCCAGGATCCGACAAAGAAGATGTCGAAGTCAGACACAAATCCCAAGGCGTCGGTTTTCGTCCTCGACACTCCCGACGATATTATGCGTAAGTTCAAGTCGGCTGTCACGGACTCCGAAGCCAAAGTACGCTATGTGGACGGCAAGGACGGAATAAACAATCTTATGGGTATCTATTCCTGCTGTACGGGCAAGAGCTTTGACGAGATAGAAGCCGAGTTTGACGGCAAGGGCTACGGCGATTTCAAAATGGCTGTTGCCGAAAGCGTTATTGCCGACGTGAAGCCTGTTCAGGATAAATTCAACGAGATAATGAAGGACAAGGCTTTCATCGAAAAGTGTGCCAAAGAGGGCGCAGAGAAAGCCTCCTATTTAGCCAACAAGACCTTGTCAAAGGTTATGAAAAAAGTCGGTTTCTGGCAGGTCAGATAAACTGAATATTACAAAAAAATCGTCCACTTTCGATGGACGATTTTTTATATTTATCTCACCAGATCGTCAAGCTTTTCTTTCATAGCCTGCTCGGTGTCACGGTAATACTGAGTTTTGGGATTCGGGTGGTTGTTCTCCGCCCAGAGCTTGTCCGCCTGCTCTTTCCATGCGGCGGCGAACTTGTCGCACTTGGCACAGAGATGCTCAACGCCCTCCTGATTTTCAAGGTCCGTGGACTTTGCTCCCGTCTGCTTTATCATCTTTCTGAGATATTCGGGATTTTCAAGCATCGGACACGGACGCAGGTGGTTGTCATTGAAAGGCTGATTGTGATAATAGCTCATAAACAGCGGATTTCTCAACGCCTCAAGAATGGTATGCGTCCTGATATTGGAATCCGAAAAATGAATGAAAACGCAAGGCTCGATATCGCCTGCCGAGTTGATGTGGAAATAGTTCCTGCCGCCTGCGATACAGCCGCCGACATATTCGCCGTCGTCCTGGAAGTCCATAACAAACAACGGCTTGCCGGTCTTGCCGTTTCTCATCTTTTTGAGCCAGTAGTACATATGAGTTCTCTGCTCCGGAGTGGGAATAAGCTCCTCAACAGCGCCTGTACCAACAGGCATATAGTTGAAATAAAGTGCAAACTTCGCACCCTTTTCGACCATAAGGTCAATAAATTCGTCGCTCGTAACCTTTTCAACATTCTGCGATGTGTAGCAGATCGAAAGGCCGTAAATGCACTTGTTCTTTTTGAGCAGGTCAAGGGCTTTCATCGTTCTTTGATATGCGCCCTCTCCCCTGCGTGAGTCGTTAGTCTCCTCCGAGCCCTCAATGCTGATGGCAAGCGTGAGGTTTCCGACCTCTTTCATATCCTCGCAGAATTTCTGATCCACAAGAGTTGCGTTGGTGTATGCAAGGAAGGTGCAGTTCTTATGCTCACGGCAAAGACGGAGAATGTCGTCCTTTCGGATGAGCGGCTCGCCGCCCGTAAACATATAAAGGTGTGTTCCCAGCTCAACGCCCTGATTGACAACGCTGTCAAGCTCATCATAGGTCAGATTGAGCTTGTGACCGTACTCTGCCGCCCAACAGCCCTTGCAGTTCATATTGCAGGCACTCGTCGGGTCAATGAGCATAAGCCACGGGATATTGCACTTGTACTTTTCACGGTTTGCCCTGACCGCCTTTGTTCCGTAAAGACCTGCGCCGAGGACAAAGGAAAGAAACATCTTCTTGAGATAATCCCTGTCAACATCGTTGAGCAAATTCATCGCATAGGTAAACCACACGTTGTCATCGTCATTGATCGCCTTGCGGAAATTTACAAATGTCTTTTTCGGGAAAGTGTTTCCTGCATACTTCTCTGCAAGATCAATCAGCTTGAGGATATTCTTTCTCGGGTTTTTGTCAACATACCGAAGAAGTCTGTCTAAGAGGAAGCCCACTCCGGCACGCTGAAGATTTTCTTTTATCATAATACGTTTTACCTCATAACCTAAACTGGTTTATATTTTCTCATATTTTCGACATAAAGTCAACAAATAAAATCAAATTAAAAGACAATAAATATACATTGTCTATTTTTTAACAAATTCTGTTTTTTGTCTGAGTTTGCATTAAATTATTACATATTATTCCCAAAATTTTGTATATCAATGCAGATTTATTTGTTAATTAAACAAAATAATCGCTTTATATAACCACCTTTCTGTTGACTTTGCTTTTCACTTGGTGTATAATTAATCCACAAATTATAATGGAGGTATATTCAATGAAAAAGGTAATAAGCATACTTCTTTCGGTTGTTATGATCGCCCTTCTTGTTGTTCCGACCTTTGCGGTTGACACAAGCTCGGCTGTAAAATTTAACTCCGACGGAAAATTCAAGATCATGATGATCAACGACACTCAGGACGTCATTCTCAAGGACGTTCTTCAGGCAAGCTACCTCAAGAAGATTGCCGAGCAGGAGAAGCCCGACCTCATCGTTATGGCAGGCGACCTGTTGACCGACTTCTTCCCCGGTGCAACAAAGGCTCAGCTTGAGAAGTGTCTCAGACAGTCTCTCGACGTTATCAACTCTTTCGGTGTTCCGTTCGTTGCGACTTTCGGCAACCACGACCACGACTGGGAGGATATCTTCCCGCTTGAGGAGCAGATGGCTGTCTACAAGTCATACGAAAACTGCGCTATTGTCAACAACGGCTGTGATGTAGGTACATATTATCTGCCCGTGAGATCTTCCGACGGAAGAAGCCTTCCCCTCAATATCTATGTTATGGACTCCAACAACAAGGCTTCCGGCGAAGGACTTCTCACAGGCTATGAGGGACTCAAGCCCGAGCAGGTACAGTGGTACAAGGACACCCGTGACGCTCTCAAGGTTGCAACGGGCGACTATGTTCCGTCACTTGTTTTCCAGCATGTTCCCGTTAAGGAGATCTATCAGTTTGTTGACAAGGTTCCGTTCAATGCGGATCACACGGACTGCATCTTCGGTCTTGACGACGGTCAGTGGTACAAGCTCAACGACAAGGCTATAAGCGGCGTTCTCGGCGAGGTTCCCTGCTCAGAATCCGTAAACGGAAGCACAGGCGAATATGAGGCTTGGCTTGAGCACGGCGAGATCATCGGCGCATTCTTCGCTCACGATCACGTCAACACCTTTGTCGGTGTTACCGACGAAGGCATCAAGATGGGCTACAACGGCGGAACAGGCTTCAGCACTTACGGCAACGGCGGCGAGCGTTCGGCAAGAATTTTTGAGATCGACGAAAACGATGTTGAGAATTACGACACACGTCTTGTAACCTACAACGATGTTTCCTCATTCAAGATCAATTATTATATTATGGATCTCTTCTCACCCGTTATCGCAACAGTCCTCGGAAGACTGATCGACCTTATCTGTCCTCAGTTCATCAAGGATATCGTTGTAAACAATCAGTAATCAAATAATTCAAAGGTCGGAGACCTGATATTGAAATGCTAACGGCTTGATATCAACAGATATCAAGCCGTTTTTCTGCGTATATATCAAATGCTTATTACTTATTTTCAGGCAGACGCCACCTTGTATAAAGAACAGAACACTTTTCATCTCCCCTAAGCTTCTGATAGTAAACCGTCATAATACTTCCGTCAGCAAGCTCGACCGACGCAGGATAGCCAAGATCGTTATCGTCCGTATTGTCATCTATAACATAATCCGCCGTCCACGTTTTTCCATAGTCATAGCTTACCATTGCACGCTCTCCAAACGGCTTCTCACGCCGTCCGTATGAGCAGATCAGCGCACCGGACGAATGAAGCATCAGATGAGGAGGTGATCCGCTGACATTGGTGCAGTTCAGCTCACTCCAGCTTTTTCCGCCATCGGACGAAACCGAGGTAAATATCGTAAAGCCGTGCGGCACATTATCGCCCTGAGCCCTGATAGCTCCAAGCAAGCGTCCGTCAGGAAGCTCAATCGCATGCGGTTCATGGAAATTATCTGCGTTAGTGCCCTCAGGCAGAGCCAATGTTGAAAGGTAATTCCATGTATAACCTCCGTCATGACTTGCATATGCGCTTATACTGTTCAACGGAGCAAGACCGTCGGAATACATTTCCTTGCCGAGATATATCAGCGAGCCGTCGCTGAGCAGAGCGGGTCCGTGCGGAGATGACACAGGCACCGTTATTGTATCGCTCCATGTAACTCCGTAATCCTCCGATATGCGTATAAACGAGCCGCCTTGTGCGTCCTCTGCGGAAAGATATTTCATACTGTCGAGCATACCGACTGCGGCATTTTTATCTATCTCCCATGCATCATTTATTATCGCTTCATTCAGCCATCCGTCAAGATAGCCTTTTGCAGGATGAGCAAACCACGTTACAAGTATTCTGCCGTCTCCCATATAAACAATGCCGGCGTCACGGTCATCGAGATAGGAGTCGTTTATTACTATCGGCGGTGTCCATGTTTCTCCGTTGTTTTTGCTTATATACATGACCGTCTTACCGAAAGGACAGATGTGACGAAGTCTGAAGCCTGACGCAACGGCATAGAGCGTTCCGTTCTCGTCCCGGCATACGCTCGGCCAGCCCTGATAATCAAAAATACTGCCTGTCTTTTTGTTCACGATACCGTGTACGGCATCGGAAATTTTTTCCGTTTTCAGCAACATATTCATTCATACCTTTCTTAAATTCAGATTTAAACAAAACGCTTGAAAACAGTCAAGCCGTGTGCGTTTTACATAATATTATTCCTGTAATTTTCAACAGGCTTCCATGCTTTTTCGTACAATTCATTTTTCGCCGTCTCGTCCAGCGGAAGAAGCGGTTCACGGCATACTCCGTAATCAAGTCCTGAGAAATTTATCATTTGCTTGGATGCGGAAAGCGTACCTTTTGACACAACCTCGGCAATAATCTTATTTGCCAGGGACTGAACGGCATTAGCTTCTTTCATACGTCCGTTATTAAACAGCTCGAAGATCGAAAGGAACATCTCCGGCATAAAATTATATGTCGTACCGATACCGCCGTCCGCTCCTGCGGATAGACCTGACAAAAGCATCTCGTCACAGCCGTTGTAGAATACCTTATCGGGAAACTCCTGCTTCAAACGGTTGAGCAGAAAGAAATCCGACGATGTGAACTTCATACCGCCTACCCCGTCGATAGAAAGAAGCTCGGACAACTGTCCGAAATCGAGAGCCGTTCCCGTCAGGGCGGGAATGTTATAAATGATAACAGGAATGTTGACAGCTTCGCAAAGACGGGAGTAATAATGCTTTATCTCCCTGAAGCTGTATTTATAGTAAAGAGGCGTCACAGATGATATCGCATCGGCTCCTGCGCTTTCCGCATGGCGTGAAAGAAGAATTGCATCCGCCGTTGACATTGCGCCCGTGTGAGCAATAACCGTCAGATCGCCGCTTGCTTCCATAACAGTTTCAAGCAGTTCCATTCTCTCTTTGACCGAGCAAAGCACCATTTCTCCGCTGGATCCGCCGACATAAAAGCCGTGTACTCCGGCCAACTTCAGTTTTTTAACAAGAGCCGCCGTATTTTCTTTGCTGATACTTTCTGTTGCGGTGTCGAACGCGGTCATAAGCGCCGGCATTATACCTTTAAGTTTCTTATCCATAGTAACTCCTCCTGTGCTGTTATGTGGATTATATCATCATATAGCAAAAAAGTAAATGTTTATCTGTCCATCATATCGCTTTTTGTTGACATACTTATTTTTAGTTGATATACTTTAAATCAAGAGAGGCAACTCCGCCTCCAAAAAATATAAAGGAGCTTAAAAATTATGGTAATCAACAAACCCACAATGGGCTGGAATTCATGGAACACATTCGGCGAGGACATCAACGAAAAGGTCGTTATGGAGACCGCCGATTTTATCGTCGAAAGCGGACTCAAGGACTGCGGCTACGAGTATGTCATCATTGACGACTGCTGGAGCCTTCGTGAGAGAAACGAGAAAGAGGAGATCGTTCCCGATCCCGAAAAATTCCCTCACGGTATGAAGTATGTTGCCGACTACGTTCACTCAAAGGGGCTTAAATTCGGTATGTATTCCTGCGCCGGAACAATGACCTGCGCCGGATATCCCGGAAGCCTTGACCACGAATTTATCGACGCAAAATGCTTCGCTGATTGGGGTGTTGACTACCTCAAATACGATTTCTGCTTCCACCCGTTCACAACTCCCGGTCATGTCCTCTACAAGAGAATGGGACTTGCCCTTGCAAACTGCGGCAGGGATATCGTTTTTGCCGCCTGCTCATGGGGAAGCGAGAACACAAAGACATGGATCAAGGAAACGGGCGCTCACACATGGCGTTCAACGGGCGACATAAACGACACATGGGAGTCCATAAAGGAGCTTGCGCTCTCCCAGTATAAGGTTGCCGAATACAACGGCTGCGGATGTTTCAACGATATGGATATGCTCGTTGTCGGAATGAAAGGCAAAGGCAACGTCGGATTCAAAGGCTGTACGGTTGAGGAATATAAAACTCACTTTGCATTCTGGGCAATGATGGGTTCTCCGCTCATTATCGGCTGTGACCTCAGAGAAGCCGACGAGGACGCAATGGCTATCCTCAAAAACGAGGAGCTTATCAGAATAAATCAGGACGCCGCATACAGACAGCCTTATTTTGTAAACGGAAACCGAATCGAAAACCCCGAAAGAAAAGGCGACGAGCCTCTCTTTGAGTATTATCCCGACCATTTTCCTATTCTTGTCAGACATCTTGAGGACGGCGATATTGCAATCGGATTTTTCAACTTCACCGACAGCGACCGCAGAGATAGCTTTACTCTTGATGCGATCGGTCTCGGCTTCCACACAGGTAAAACGATCGAAATGAAAGACGTATGGACAGGTGAAATCAGACGTCCGGTAAACGATACGGTAGAAAACTCGCTCAAGGCTCATTCCTGCGTTGTTTACCGTGCGAAGGTCGTTGATATCAAATGACCGTCTGCAAAAAATGCGGCAGAGAGCTTGACGGCAACGACATCGGACTGACGAAGAAGCTTATCAACCGCGGTGCTGTGGAGTATTTCTGCATCGACTGCCTTGCAGATAGATTCAACTGCTCCCGTGAACTGCTCGAAAAAAAGATTGAACAGTTCAGGGCAAGCGGCTGTGCTCTTTTCCCATAAAAAACAGGGTTGTCACATTCGGCAAATGCTTTATGTGACAACCCTTGATTTTTTAATTATTTCAGCGTTTCCTTAATCTTATCCGCCGCATCGTAAAGCTCCTTGATCTCGGCAAGCTCAACGGCACCCTTATCGACAAGCGAGGCAATCTCGCTTCTGATCGGAAGCTTCGCAAGCACGGGAATGTCAAGCTCCTTGGCAACCTCATCAAGCTTACTTTCGCCGAAAACGGAAATCTTCTTTCCGCAGTCGGGGCACTCAAGATAGCTCATATTCTCAACGATACCGAGTATCGGAACATTCATCATATTAGCCATATTGACCGCTTTCTTTACGATCATAGTTACAAGATCCTGCGGAGTCGTAACGATGACAATACCGTCAACGGGAAGCGACTGGAAAACAGTCAGCGCAACATCACCCGTTCCGGGAGGCATATCGACAAACATATAATCAACGTCGCCCCAGAAAACCTCGCTCCAGAACTGTTGAATAACTCCCGAAATAACAGGGCCTCTCCAAACGACAGGCTGATCCTCCTTCTCAAGCAGGAGATTGATTGACATAACCTTAATGCCCGTCTTTGTCTCGGCAGGCAGAAGTCCCATTTCATTCTGCATTGCAGGACCTTTGAGACCGAAAGCCTTGGGAATTGACGGACCTGTTACGTCTGCGTCCAGTATTCCGCAGGCATTTCCCTTGACCTGCATTGCCGTAGTCAGCATTGAGGTTACAAGCGACTTTCCTACTCCGCCCTTTCCGCTGACAACTCCTATAACCTTTTTAACATTGCTGTACTCATTGCACGGAACGTGCAGATCCTTTTTCTCACAGCTTGAAGAACAGCTTGAACAATCTCCGCTGCATCCCATTTGAAACATCTCCTAAAATAAAATTTTTTCCAAAGCCAATGCGCTGTCCTCAACGAGCTGAACGCAGGGGCGTTTTTTGTAATACTGATCGTTTCTGTCGTCAGGCTTCGGGTGGGAGTTTTCTCCCTTGGAAAGTCCCAGCAGCTCACGGCAGACTATTGACGGATTTACCTTTTTGAACTCGGCAATATATTCCTGAACCTTGTAATAACAGAGCTTTTTGCCCTCTGAATCATCGCTGTCGGTCGCTCCGTACTTCATACCGATAAGCATAGCCGCCGCAGAAACCGTTCCGCAGACCTCACGGGAACGACCTACTCCTCCTCCGAGACCTGCCGAAACCTTCAATGCCGTTTCCGTGTCAAAGCCGAACAGATCGGCATAAGCCGCAAAAACAGCCTGAGAGCAGTTGTATCCGCTTTTGAAAAGCTCAACCGCCTTTTCACTTCTTTCAGACATAACAACACTTCCTTTCGCACATTATAGTCCTATTCGGCAAGTTATGTCAAGAGTCTTTTGCTCCGCTTGACACTTTGCCCTAAAGGTATTATAATCATTCTATACTTTAAAATAGAGGATTTTGATTATGAAAAACACCTATGAAACACCGCTCAATTCACGTTATGCAAGCAAAGAGATGCAGTATCTCTTTTCACCCGATTTCAAGTTCAAGACCTGGCGCAGACTTTGGATCGCCCTCGCCGAGAGCGAAATGGAGCTTGGACTCAACATCACTCAGGAGCAGATTGACGAATTGAAGGCTCATGCCGAGGATATCAACTACGAGGTTGCGGCAGAGAGAGAGAAGCTTGTCCGTCACGACGTTATGTCTCACGTTTACGCTTACGGCGTTCAGTGCCCCAAAGCAAAGGGAATTATCCACCTCGGAGCAACCTCCTGCTATGTCGGCGACAACACCGATATTATTACTATGACCGAAGCTCTGAAGCTTATCCGCAAAAAGCTCGTTAATCTCATGGACAAGCTTTCAAAGTTCGCTCTCGAATACAAGGCTCTTCCCTGTCTCGGCTTTACTCATTTTCAGCCTGCTCAGCCGACAACTCTCGGAAAGAGAGCTTCGCTTTGGCTCAATGAGCTTCTGCTTGATTTTGAACAGCTTGAATTTCAGATTTCTCAGATGAAGCTCCTCGGCTCAAAGGGAACAACGGGCACACAGGCAAGCTTTATGGATCTTTTCGAGGGTGACACCGACAAGGTCAAGGCTCTCGACAAAAAAATCACCGAGAAAATGGGTTATACGGATTTTTACCCTGTTTCGGGACAAACTTATTCAAGAAAAGTTGACACTCAGGTGCTTTTCGTGCTTTCGGGAATCGCCCAGTCAGCCGCAAAGTTCACCAATGATCTCCGCCTTCTTCAGCACCTCAAGGAGGTTGAAGAACCGTTTGAGAAAAATCAGATCGGCTCGTCGGCAATGGCATACAAGCGCAATCCGATGAGAAGCGAGAGAATTTCCTCACTCGCACGTTACGTTATGGCGGACGTTATGAATCCGACTATCACGGCGGCTACCCAGTGGTTTGAGAGAACTCTCGACGATTCGGCGAACAAGAGAATAAGCGTTGCCGAGGCTTTCCTTGCAACCGACGCTATTCTTGAGCTTTATATCAATGTTGCAGACGGTATGGTCGTTTATCCCAAGATGATTGAAAAGCATCTTATGGCGGAGCTTCCGTTTATGGCAACGGAAAACATTATGATGGAGGCCGTTAAGCGAGGCGGCGACCGTCAGGAGCTTCACGAGAGAATCCGTGTTCACTCAATGGACGCAGGAAAGATCGTCAAGCAGGACGGCGGCGAAAACGATCTGCTTGAAAGAATTGCAAACGATCCCGCTTTCGGCGTAACTCTCGATCAGCTCAAGGCAATTATGAAGCCCGAGCTTTATGTCGGCAGAGCGCCTCAGCAGACCGAAGAATTTGTTGAAAACTACATCAAGCCGATAACCGAAAAATACAGCGATCTTCTCGGAATGAACGTTGAGATCAAGGTGTGATAATATGGACAAGCTTTTTGACAGCATAAATAGTTTTATCGCAAAGCATATTAAAAACGAAAAAATAGTCGGTATATGCCGCAAGGTTCTCAACCGTGAGGTGTTTATGTACCTTGTTTTCGGCGTGCTGACAACGGTGGTTTCATGGGCAAGCTACGCTCTCTTTATAAAAATTCTCGGCGGCATCTCAAACTCCGACGTGAGGATTTCCGTTGCAAACGTGCTTTCATGGATTGCCGCCGTGCTGTTCGCTTTCATCACGAACAAGCTCTGGGTTTTCGACAGCAAGAGCTGGAAGCCGAGCATCGTAATAAAGGAGCTGGGAATGTTCGTTGTTGCAAGACTGGCAACAGGCTGTATCGAATGGTTCGGTGTTCCCCTGCTCGTTAAAATCGGCGTGAATCAGGAGCTTTTCGGCACGGAGGGAATGCTGGCAAAAATCATTGCCAGTGTGCTCGTTGTTATAATCAATTATTTCTTCAGCAAGCTCCTCATTTTCAAGAAAAAGGAATCTTAAATTATGAAAAAAGTCAGCATAATCATTCCCGTTTATAACGTTGAAAAATATCTGCCGAAATGCCTTGACAGCGTTGTCGGTCAGAGCTATGCCGACCTTGAAATAATATGTATTGACGACGGTACTCCCGACGGGAGCGCCGCCGTCATTTTGTCCTATGCCGAAAAGGACGGAAGAATAAAGCTGATCTCGCAGGAAAATCAGGGACTTTCGGGCGCAAGAAATACGGGTATCGGTTCGGCAACGGGCGAATACATTGTTTTCCTTGACGGCGACGATTGGCTGGATACCGAAGCTATAAAAGCCGCTGTTGAAAAGGCGGAGAGCAATTCTGCCGACGTTGTTATGTGGGGATATGTCAGGGAGTTTCCCGACCGCTCTGCCGAAAAGAAAATCTTTGGCTCGGACAAGACCTTTGACGAAAAAGGCTCCCGTGAGCTTCACCGCAGAATGGCGGGACTGCTCGGTGCGGAAACCTCGGATCCGAGCAACGCCGACTCCCTCTCAACCGCTTGGGGCAAGCTGTACCGCACGGATATTATCAGAAATAATCATCTTGAATTTGTCGATACAAAAATTATCGGCACGGAGGACGCTCTGTTCAATCTCTTTTATTTCGGATTTGTTCACAGGGCGGTATTCATCAACAGTCCGTTCAACCACTACCGCAAGGACAACGAGGTATCCCTCACAAGGAGCTACAAGCCCAAGCTTTTCAGTCAATGGAACGAGCTTTACGACCGTATGGAAGCTTACATAAAAAGCAACCGGCTTCACGAGGAATTTACAGCGGCGCTGAACAACCGAATTTGCTTCAGTATGATCGGACTGGGACTTACCGAGCTGTTGAACAGGGACAAAAAAGCAAGAATACGTAACATCAGAAAATTCCTGTCAACGGACAGATACCGCAAGGCTTACAAAGCTCTCAACATAAAATATTTGCCGATACATTGGAAAGTTTTCTTTATCCTTTGTAAACTGCGCTGTGCCTGCGGAGTTTATTTTCTATTAAAAGTTATGTCGGCAATAATTGAAAAATAATATTGTAAAGATCCTGAATTTGTACATAAAAATCAGGATCTTTTTTAAATCTTTTTTTACAATACATAGAAATAATCAAAAAGACGATTTTTATTTGAAATAACCTTGACTATGCCGATCTTCTAACATATAATAACCGAAAAACAAATGCAAAACTTTTCCCAAGCGCAAGACCGGAGTTGATAGCTATGAAACCTCTGTCAAACAACCCTTTACCCGAGGAATTTAAAGAAAGCTATGAAAAGCTGTTTTCTCAAACGCCGCCGCTTTTTTCGGTGGTCGGCGATCTGAGCCTTAAAAAGCAATATCAGGAAAGCCTGATTTGCTTTACTCAAGACAGATTGTATTCCTTCAACAGCGAAAACGGAGCCGAGCCTCTTTGCATAAAGTACATTGACATTGAAAGCACCGAGGTCAAGAGAATGTACGGCAATGCGGTTTTCTTTGCCGCACTAAAGGACGGCAGCAAGAAAATGGTCACCCGGTTTACTTTTGCGGTTGCTTCTCTTATGGATGCAGGCTCCGACTTTGTTAATTCCGTTATCAAAAACGGATATTCCGAGGAGCTTATTTATCCTGTCGAAAATGCGTTTATGCACCGAAGAAGCTTCTGCCCCAAATGCGGCAGAAAGCTGCCCTCTCCCGACGCAGAGTGTATTAACTGTCAGGGCAAAAAGAAAATGTTTTCCAAGTTCGCAGTCTATGCCGCTCCGCAAAAAAATCAGTTGATTTTATGTATGCTGCTCTCGGTGTTCACAACCTCAATGTCGCTTGTTCCTCCCTACATCACCGGCTTTATGGTTGACAATGTTTTGCCGAGTAAAAATTCGGTTCTTCTCATTCAGATGATACTACTTCTTCTGGCGGTATATGTTCTGCAATATTCCGTCACGGCTCTGAGAGCGTTTTATCTGCGCCGAACAGGTGACAGGATCGTTATAGATCTCAAAAAAGATATCTACGAAAAAGCGCAGTACCTGCCGATGTCTTTCTACGACAAAACCTCGACAGGCTCAGTAATCAACCGAATAAATTCAGACACGGCGAATATACAGAATTTTGTCCTGAAAATTTCTCAGGAAGCAATCGTTCAGTTTCTCACCCTTGTCGGTATTCTCGTGATAATGATTTGTCTTAATCCCAAGCTGACTCTATTCTCGCTTGTGCCAATTCCTCTGGTGGTTGTTATAGGCAAGCTTTTCGGCAAAAAGATCGGTCCAAAGTATCTCCGCCTTTGGCGCAGAGGAGCGTCGATATCCGGACTTCTGACCGATACCATTCCCGGCATCAGAGTTATCAAGGCCTTTACCAACGAGAGCAGAGCTGTTAATAAATTTGACGCTTACTGTGACGAGTGGATGAAGGAGGACGCCAAAGCCGCAAAAATTTCAGGCTTTTTCCCTGCGTTTATGACCTTCCTTGTCACCTGCGGCTCTCTTGTTATCTGGTTTTTCGGCGGAAGCTTTGTTATCAACGGAGACAAGGGCTTTTCAATAGGTCTTTTAGTCACATTCGTTTCCTATGCTTCGATGTTCTACGCTCCGGTAAACTTCTTTGCAAATTTCAGCGACACTTACCGCAACACCCTCACCAGCGCCGAAAAGATTCTTGATATTCTTGACGCCGAGCCTGAGCACGACTTCGGCAAGGGCGAAAAGCCGGATCACATTGACGGCAAGATCGAGTTTAAAAACGTCAACTTCTCTTTCGACCGTTCCAAGAAAGTTCTCAGCAACATTGACCTGACAATCGAGCCGGGCGACGTTGTCGGAATAGTCGGCACTACAGGATCGGGAAAATCAACGCTTATCAATCTTATAATGCGCTACTATGACGATTATGAGGGCGAAATTCTCGTTGACGGCATTGACATCAAAAAGATTGATATGCAATATTACCGCGATCAGATCGGCTTTGTTCAGCAGGAGCCGCTGATGTTCAGGGACACGATTTTCAACAATATTGCTTACGGTGCAGAAGATGTTCATGTTGAACAGGTTATCAGGGCGGCAGACATTGCAAACGCCCATGAATTTATTACCCGTCTGCCCGACGCTTACGATACGGTGCTCGGTGAAAGAGGAATAGGTCTGTCGGGCGGAGAAAAGCAGAGACTTTCCATTGCACGAGCCGTTATGAAGAATCCGTCCATCCTCATTTTTGACGAGGCTACGGCGGCTGTCGATTCCGAAACCGAGCATCTTATTCAGGAAGCCATCGAAAGGCTCATCCGAGGCAGAACAACGCTTATGATCGCCCACCGCCTCTCCACCCTCAAGAATGCGAACAAAATCGCTGTTGTGGATCAGGGCAGAATAATCGAATTCGGCTCACCCGAGGAGCTTATGGCTAAGAAGGGCAAATATTACAAGCTCATTCAGATTCAATCAATGGGCGAACAGATCATGGCGCAGAAGCGCAAGGAAAACTTTGAATAAGGGGGCGCAGGCTGTGATAAATTACATTGACGGACCGGAAGTAAGAATTACTCAAAGCAACGATATATTCCTCAACGTTGAGTTCTATTTTTCGGGTGAAAAATACGAGGATATCGAAGCCCGCCGCCTTTTTCCTAAATCCGGAGCGGCAAAATATATTATGCTTATGACGCATACAGGCGAAAACATTGCCGTTATCCGCGACATCACCTGCCTTGACGAAGATTCGGCGGCAGCGGTCAAACATTCGCTTGACGAATACTATATGATACCGAAGATCAAGCGTTTTATTAAAATGAGCGAAAAATTCTGTATCTGGATGTGGACTGTTGAGACGGATCATGGTATAATTACTTTTGAAATACGAAATCATACTGCGTCGGTCAAGCCGCTCTATGACGGTCGTGTGCTGATTAAAGACGCAAACGACAATCGCTATGAGATTCCCGACATCAAGAAGCTTGACAAGCGCTCACAGGCTATGCTTGACCCAAAGCTGTAAAGGAGATATTTTTAATGAAGCTTATACTCGCCATTGTAAACAACGAGGATTCCGCTGTGGTTTCCTCCGCTCTGACAAAGGAGCATTTCACCGTCACCCGACTTTCGACAACAGGAGGCTTCCTCATGGTCGGTAACACCACCCTTCTTATCGGAACGGAGGACGACAAGGTCAAGCAGGCAAAAAAGATTATCGCCGATCATTGCAGTGAAAGAACTCACCATGCGACCTCAACGGAAAGCTTCGGCAGAGGATATTCCGACGGTGCGCTCAGCGGCGACATCAAGGTCGGCGGCGCAACAGTTTTTGTTCTAAGCGTTGACGAAACGGATAAATATTGACTTTTACAATATTATTTGCTGTTTTTATAAAAATTTTAACAGTTTATCGCTTTAAAGTGTTGACAAATGCAGTATGCTATAATATAATAAACTCATCACTTGAAAAGGAGCGGACGTTATGAATCTCGGCAGGTTTCTTTATTACCGCAGTTTCGACTGTCTGTTCGGCTTTTCCGAGTGATATTCGTACAAAACAGACGGTCTTAATCAGCTTGATTAAGACCGTTTATTTTTGAGGAGGTAAATATTATGGCAGTTAAAATCATTTTGCTTGTCGCGTTCTTTGCCATTATGGTCGGCGTCGGCATCTATTGCCGCAAGACTGCAACCGACGTCAACGGCTTTGTCCTCGGCGGCAGAAGCGTAGGTCCTTGGCTCACAGCCTTTGCTTACGGCACATCTTATTTCTCGGCCGTTATCTTCGTCGGCTATGCCGGACAGTTCGGATGGAAATTCGGCGTTGCTTCCACCTGGATCGGACTCGGCAACGCATTCATCGGATCACTTCTCGCTTGGGTTATCCTCGGCAGAAGAACAAGGGTTATGACTCAGCATCTCGACTCGGCAACCATGCCGCAGTTCTTCGGCTCACGTTTCAACAGTAACGGTCTGAAGCTTGCGACCTCGCTGATAATCTTCGTTTTCCTTATCCCCTACACCGCTTCGCTTTACAACGGACTTTCACGTCTTTTTGAAATGGCGTTCAGTGTCGATTACACAATCTGCATTGTTGTTATGGCGGTGCTGACGGCGATCTATGTTATTGCAGGCGGATATATGGCAACGGCTGTCAACGACTTCATTCAGGGTATCGTTATGCTTGCAGGCATAGTCGCAATTATTTATTCCGTCCTGAAGATCAACGGTGGCTTCAACGGCTCTCTTGCCGCTCTTGCAGAGGTCAGCGATCCCACCGTATCAAAAGTTCCCGGAGTTTTCGCATCGTTCTTCGGTCCCGATCCCGTAAGTCTCGTCGGAGTTATAATTCTTACCTCGCTCGGCACATGGGGACTTCCGCAGATGGTTCAGAAATTCTATTCCATCAAGAGCGAGCAGTCCATACATACAGGTACGATAATTTCAACGATCTTTGCCATTGTTGTTGCAGGCGGTTGCTATTTTCTCGGCGGCTTCGGCAGAATTTTCAACGTCGACGTTGCGGAAAAGGGCTTTGACGAAATTATTCCGACAATGCTTTCAAATCTTTCACCGATCATCATCGGAATAACGCTTATTCTCGTTCTTTCGGCTTCGATGTCCACCCTTTCATCACTTGTTCTCACATCAAGCTCAACGCTTACGCTTGACTTCATTGTTCCGATTACAAAGAAGAACGACGAGAAAAAGACTCTTATAATAATCAGAGCGTTCATTCTTGTTTTCATCATCATTTCGGCTGTCATCGCCGTTATTCAGTACAAGCATAAGGTAACGTTCATCGCTCAGCTTATGGGACTTTCATGGGGTGCACTTGCAGGCTCGTTCCTTGCACCGTTCCTTTACAGCCTGTACTGGAAGAAGGTCACAAAATCGGCTTGTGCGGTCAGCTTTATATGGGGCTCAGGTATTATGCTTGCCAATATGTTCTTCAAGTCAAGCTTCCCGACGCTTCTTCAAAGCCCGATCAACTGCGGCGCATTCGCAATGCTTGCATCGCTTGTGATCGTTCCCGTAGTCAGCCTTATCACCCGTAAGCCCGAGAAGAAATTCGTTGACGATGTTTTCTCCTGCTACGACAGAAAGGTCACAGTTCCCGTCAGCGAAGCACTTGAAGAAAACTGATTGATGAATAAATAGCAAAAATAATACAATTTGAGCATTTGCTCTAATCATAACCACCGGTTCAACCGGTGGTTTGCTCTGCCCCTATAAGGGGCTATTACAGGCTTAACCCCTAAAAGGGGCACTGAATCATATCATAGCATTACACGCCCCACCACCCGTAAACGGGTCAAAACTTTTCATTTTTTTTGAGGCTAAATTTTTAAGTTTTCTACTAACGGTATTAGGCTTGCATAAAGCTCGCCTGTTTTTTTTGTAGCACTACTCTTCCTTTTCCCCCAGTAGAACTGGGGGTTTATTTCCACACCTAAAGGCACCAACAAAAAGGCTTGTATCGGTTCAACCGACACAAGCCTTTTTCGCATATGTTAGTTTGTTTAGATCTCCGGGATAACGACTTCGACTTCCTTGCCAAGCTCTGCGGACTTAACAATGTGGTCGATGATAGCCTGATTGTAGAGAATCTGGCTTGACGGAACGGGAGCCGGATCTCCGTTTTCGATAGCCTCAAGGAACGAACGGCACTTCTTATAGAACAAGCCCTTACCGTGGTTCTCAAGCAGCGGAATAACCGTTTCAACCTGCTCGCCTGCAACGTCATGATAAATCGTCATCGGACCGGACATTGAGCCGTTCCAGCAGTCCGTTGCCGGGATTCTGAGTGCGCCCTCTGTACCGAAGATGATCGTGTCGCCCGGTGAGTCGGGATGCATTGCCCACGAGATACGGAAATCAAGGATGATACCGCCATCAAGACGAACAAATGCAGCGGCGAAATCTTCAACGTTAAATCTTGCCGCATCGGCAGGATTGTTGTACTTCGGATTTGTGCCGAAGAAAGCCGAAGTGTAGCCTGTAACGGTCAGCGGCTTCGGATAATCAATAGCGTTGAGAACAACGTCGAGAGAATAGCATCCGATATCGCCCATTGCGCCGATACCTGCGGTCTTCTTCTCAATAAAGGTGCTGTTCGGAATACCGCGACGGCGTCCGCCGCCTGTCTGTATGTAGTAGATCTTGCCAAGCTCACCCGACTGAACGATCTTCTTAACCATCTTCATATTCTCGTCTCCACGGGGCTGGAAGCCGATTGAAAGGAGCTTTCCGCTCTCTTTTTCAGCCTTGCAGATCTCAACAGCTTCTTCCGTTGTAACGCACATCGGCTTTTCAAGCAGAACGTTTACGCCGTGCTTGAGGGAATAAATCGTACATTCCGCATGAGTCATATTGTAGGTGCAAACGCTGACAGCGTCAAGCTCAGGCTCGTTGTCGATAAGCTCCTCGTGATTTGCGTAGAAATGAACGTTGTCAAGACGTCCGTCCTTGTTGTATTTTGCCGCAAACTTCTCCGCCTTGCCGGGGATGAGGTCAGCCATAGCAACAATATCAACATCGTCCATATCAAGATAGCTCTCGATGTGAGCCTCTGCGATCCAGCCTGTGCCGATGATACCTACCTTAAATCTTCTGCCCGAAGAAGCACTTTCCTCTTCGACAGCCTGTGTAAACTGGTTTAATACTGAGTCAGACATAATGAATCTCCTTTATTTGTTAATTTCTTTAATATAGTCTATGCTCATTTTTGCACACTCAAGCGGAGTTTTGCCGAGAGAGGGCTGATCCTGCTCAACAACTACCCACGAGGTTCCTGCCTTTTTGCAGGCTTCAAGAATTTCAGGGAAGTTCTGAACTCCGTAGCCGCAGGGACGGAAACCGAATGCTTCCTCCTCCTGCTCTGCGTCCTGTGCGCCGTCGTCAATTCCGATAAGCTGATAGAGCTTAGCCGGCTTGCCCTTGCCGCTCATATGGAAATCCTTGAGGTGAACAACTGGTGCTCTGCCCGAATATTTTTCAACATACTTTGCCGGATCCTCACCGCCGACATTTACCCAGCAGGTGTCAAGCTCCGTTTGAAGCTCGTCCGGTGTAAGCGTTGAATAAAGCAGGTCAAGACCGTAAACATCTCCGACCTTTTTAAACTCAAAATCGTGGTTATGGTAAAGGAATGTAATGCCGTATTTCTTGCCGACAGCCGCAAAGCGTCTTATTCCCTCGACCGTATCGTCAAAAAGCTCCGCTCCGGGACGTCTTTCCTCAACGGCATAAGGAATAGCGATGTACTTACATCCGATTTCCGCATAGTCTGCGATCGTCTTTTCAGGATCGGCGTCAAGCTCGTCATAAGGAACGTGAGCGGAAATCGGTACAACGCCGACCTCGTCGCAGATTTTTTTGACCTCTGCGGCAGAATTGCCGAAAAGTCCGGCAAATTCAACGCCGTCATAGCCCATTTCCTTGACCTTTTTTATTGTACCTGCAAAATTCTCCTCCATTGCGTCACGGACGGAGTAAAGCTGTAAAGCAACAGGAAAACTCATATTCTTACCTCCTAAGATGTTTTGTTTATTTTATCATACCTTAATTGATAATACAATGATATTTCGTTAAAAAACATCAAATTCCGAGGATTATTTTTCTTCCTTTTCCTCTTTTTTCTTGTGGAAAAGAATTTTGTCCACAGGGAAATAGATGAAAAACTGAATTGCCGAGCAAGCCATGGTGGAAATGTTGGCTGCAAGCTGAGCCGAAAGATTCAAAGAGATGAGCCAACCCTGTATTGTCGGTGCAAGCCATGCCGAGAAGCAAATGAGTGCAACGGTGAACACAATGTATATCGGCAGGGTGACAGCGATATTGCTTGACGAGCCGAAAGTCTTTTCACGGTTGACGAAAAAGGCGACAATCTGAGCAAGAATATTCGCAATGTTAAATGCAATGAAGTAGCCGAAGCCCTTGCCCTCGCCGACGTAATTAAAGACGAACCATGTGAAATCATCGTTCATAATTTCCTTAATCTGAGGAAGAAGCATAAGAAGATTGAGGACTCCGAACTGGACTATACAAGCAAGCAGGCTGACAAAAATAAACTTTACAAACTGCCAAAGCGTTACAATTCCCGATCCTTTCTGTTCTGCCGATTTGTCAAGATTTTTCAATCCCATAATTTTTTACCCTCCGGTTTTCAAAAAAATCCGCCGACAGATCTGTCCGCCGTTTGCGAACGAAATCTGTCAGCGGTGTTTTTAGTATAACATCTGCCGAGAATAATTTCAATAGCGGTTGCTTATTTTACAGGAATAATAAGCATCATTTTTTCGGGTATTTCCTCGGAAGTCAGCTCATTCTCACTCATAATTTCCTCGACCGTTGTGTTGTACTTCCTTGCAATGTCCCAAACCCTTTCTCCGCCGGAGCAGAAGCAGATAACAAGCGAGGAATGTCTCTTTTTCAGCTCCGAAGCCTCCGATGCTTGCAGGCTGACAAGCGTTCGACTTTCACAGCTTTCCGTCACCGTTCCGCTGATCCCCGCCTCCGCCTTAAACTCGGCTTTTCCGTCACCCGTCAGCGTGCAGGAATAGCCTGTAAGGACAAGCTGAGGTTCAAATCTGAGATTTCCGCTTTGTGAATCGACCGAACGGGAATATTCAAATTTAGCCTCCCTCTCACAGAAAACGGGCGTTCCGTCGCCTCCGATCAGGATCAGCTTCAGCGGTATTCGTCCCGTGACGGACATTCTGTCGCCGTCAAAGCTCACCTTCGCTTCGGGCGGATCCGCAATTACCGTATAAATCCTCTGAGGCTCCATTGAAGAAAGATCAAGGGTTTCACGGCATACAAAGCTGTCGTTGATATTCTGCGTAATTCGTGTGAAGGTCGCAGTTTTATATTTTGCTTCGATCTCCTTTTCGGTGGAATATGCGTCGGCAATAACACCGAGAGTGCTCGGTCTGTATGCCGTCACAAGGGCGCAGATATCACAGCCGATGTTCAGGTATTTATATTCGCCGTCGTTATCGGTTTTCGGCTCAGCCTGAATCTGCTCAACGCAGAAAGAAACCGTAATTTTGCAGTCCTCATTCACGTTTTCGGCTTCAATAATCTCACTGAACGGCAGATTGAAGTTTGCGCAGACGGACTTGTTTTCTCCGCCCTCGGCGCAGTAAACAACTTTCATCGCCGCCTCCCCCTTGAGGAGAATTTTGCCCTTTATGACCTTGGTTTCCGAAAGCACGGGCGACGCCGAAGCGAAAAGAATTTTGCCGATGTCTCCGTCCGTTTCCTCGGTCTGTGCAAGCTGAAATTTCTTTCGGATAACGTCAACCGCCGAGTCTGCGGAAATTTCCTTTTTCATCAGTTGAACTCCGTCACCCTGAGCGCCCGTGATCACATTATCTTTTTTTATTCCGATTATGCGAAATCTGATGCTGATCACGCCGTGAATATCTATCCTCTTTTTGCTGACGGCTCTGCAATTTGCATATTCCGTCTTAGCCGTAGCGAAAAGCATCGCCCCGTCAAAGGTGGAGGGCAGCTCGGCAAATTTAGAGAACGGATAATCCTGTTCAAAGGTATAAATACCGTTTTTCTCATCGGTGTATATTATTCTTATTTTTGCACTGCCGTCAACGGTGGCTCGGTCGCCCGATATTTTTGAATTTGTAATGCTGTTCGTCACGCTGCATTTGAGTATTCTCATTATATCGGGGCAGTAATCGGGCATCGCAATATCGCAGTCAATGCCCTGCTCGGCAAAGCTGTCGTAAAGAATTTCCAAAACACCCGTCTCGGCGGTCATTGTTTCAATGCTCATATAATCAACCTCTCTTTTTTATTTCACTTGATTATATGAACGGTTGCGGACAAATATGATATTTTTATTTAGGCAAGCGATAAAGTCCAGCCTTTCTGAGTTATCGAGCTTCTGACAGTTTCCTGTTCCTCGGAGGTCGGGAAATTGTTCTCAAAAGCGTACCTCGACACAGTAACCCTCATTGAATCCTTTACCGCCAATCCGTCAAAGAGATTCAGCATACTTTCCTTTGAAAGTGATTTGCACGATCCGAGATCCATATTCAGACCGATCGACTCTTTTGTGAAAGAAACCTTTTCGAGAGAGGAACACTTTGTGAAGACATCAGTTGCAATTCTTGCGACGGAATAATTAAGCTCTCCGTTGATTTCTTTAAGGGCAATACAGCCGTTGAACATATTTGAAAAATCAATAACCTTGCTGTTTGCACCAAATGTGACCTTTTCAAGCGACGTATCACCATCAAATGCCCACTTCATATTCATACAGTCTGTAAGATCACCGAGTACGACTTCTCGGAGTGCGGTTGAATGTGAGAAACCGTTCAGAATTGAGGTTATCTTATCGGTATTTCTCAATTCAACATAGCGCAGCCGGTTCTTTCCTTTGAAAATTGTTTCTAACGTTGTTGCCGAGGACAAATCCAAACCGATTTCGGTAAAGTAATCATCAAAGTTGCCGGCGGTCAGAACACTCATATTCTTTGTGTTGAAGAACGGGAGCTTATACGGCTTTGTTCCGCCGCACCACGGAGCATAATTGCTTCGAGTTTTATCCGACATTACCTCGTCAACAAGATCCCATTTATCCGCTCTGATCTTAGTCTGAGCAAGCTCGTTTTTAATATCTGAAAGCTCGCTGTTCAGGCGATGAAGCTCAGCGGAATGTTCCCGGTTAAGCTCGGTGATCTCCTCATTTTTAGCCTTTTCCATATCCTCGGTATTCTGATTTGCCTTGTTGAGCTGAGAGCCGATTTCAAGAATTTTCTCCTCGTAGGAGCGTTTGAGTGTTTCAAGCTCGTTCTTATATTTTTTATACGCCTCGTCAATGCTGTCCTGTCTGAATCTGTCGAAAAGAGTTTCCGACGGTGAAAAGGTCTTACAGTCCTCAGGCAGGAGGGACGAAACCACCCTGACCTCCTCCTTGCCTGCCGTAAGCACCTTTGAGCCGTCATATCCGATAACGGAAAGCTCAAATTCACGGTCAACGGTCAGCACCTCCCACGGAACAGTCACCGCAGAATGTTTGATCTCGATTATGTAAAACTTGTTTTCGGCGGTTTTGAATATTGCCGCCTTGGAGTCAAAAATCCTCCAGTTGGCGTCAAAGTGAAAGCGGAAAGATACAGTTTCGTTGGCATCTGCGGCAATAGCGATTTTATCCGCACCGTAAATGCGCTGTTTTTCAATTCTTAAATCATAGTAAACCATTTTATATCTCCTCTGCCTCCCCAATAGCATCGGTATTATTATAGCGAACATTTGTTCGATTTGTCAACAGTTTTTTGTTTTTATATTTACATTGTTGAAGTTATAATGTATAATACTTTCGGAATTTTACAAAAAAGAAGGTTTAATATGGAAATGGTAAAGCTGTCGCCCTTCGTTGCGGACAACATCTGGGGCGGAACAAGACTGATTACGGAATACGGAATAAAGACCGACAAAGACCCCGCCGCCGAGGCTTGGGTTCTCTCCTGTCATCCGGCAGGCCCGTCAACCGTGCTCAACGGGAAGTATGAGGGCAAGACCTTGCAGGAGGTATACCTTGAGGACAAGAGCATCTGCGGCAAAAAGGGCGAGAAATACGAATTTTTTCCCTTGCTTATCAAGTTCATTGACGCAAAGAGGGATCTTTCTATTCAGGTTCATCCCGACGACGAATATGCGATGAGGGTTGAGGGAGAATACGGAAAGACCGAGGCATGGTACATTCTTGACTGCGATCCCGACGCAGAGCTTATTCTCGGGTTCAACAGAAATGTGACGGTTGAGGAATTTAAAAAAGCCGCTCAGAGCGACGAAATGATGAACATTTGCAACCGTGTCAAGGTACACAAGGGCGATGTATTTTTTATTGAGTCGGGCACGATGCACGCAATCTGCAAGGGAATACTTCTTGCCGAGGTACAGCAGAATTCAAACACTACATACCGAATTTACGATTACGGACGGCTCGGCAAGGACGGCAAGCCCCGTGAGCTTCACGTTGACAAGGCGGCTGACGTTACAAAGCTTTGTCCTCCGTCAATCCCCGATCAATCCGTCCGTGAAACGGAAAATTTTGACAATGCCATGAGAAGCAAGCTCACCTCCTGCGATCTGTTCACGATGTATGAGCTGAGCGTTGACGGCGAGTATTCCTCGGTCAGCGATGAGGACTCCTTCGTTTCTCTGCTCTGCCTTGAGGGAAGTGCAGAAATTGAATGTGACGGCGAAAAGCTTGGAATGAAGAAAGGCGAAAGCGTCTTTATCCCTGCCGCCAAAGGCAAGTTCACCGTCAGCGGTAAAGTCAAACTGCTTGAAACAAGACTGTAAATAACAATAGGGCTGTCGCACAAAGCGGCAGCCCCCTTTTTATGTGTTGTCCTTGCTGATTGACTGTCTGATAATCAGGCGGCTGATCGCCTTGGCATTGAAAGGAACGAGCGGATGGAGATAACCTCTGCCTGTGACCGTCACGGTAAAGGCTATCACGAGCATCACTATAACAAGTCCCGCAATGAAGCCCCACAGGTTAAAAATCGCAGTCAGAACAACTATAAAGACCCTCGACAGCTTGAACGCATATCCCAGCTCAAAGCTCGGCTGTGCAAAATTTGCTATGGCAACAAAAGCCATTATCAGCACAACCTCGGAGGAAAACAGCTCTGCGCTGACGGCAAGATCACCGAGAACGAGCGCACCGATCACGCTGAACGAATTGCTCAGGGCGTTAGGAGTATTAAGCGATGCAAGCTTCAAAGCGTCGATAACGACCTCAATTATCAAAAGCTGTGCGATTATCGGCATTGAATAATATTCCTTTATTTTGATAAAATGCAGCCATTCGGGGATATAGTCCGGATTTTTAATCAGCAAGAACCACACGGGCGCAAGCAAAAGTGCAAGCCCGAAAATCAGTCCTCTGACAAACCGCAGATAGGTGCCCACGCAGGGCGGAAAATAATAGTCATTCGTGTCCTGCAAAAAATCGAAAAAGCCTGTCGGAACTATCATTGCCGCAGGTGAATTGTCAACAAATAGAATGATACTTCCCTCGGCTATTGACGCCGACGCCGCATCGGGACGTTCGGTATATCTGACCTTTGGAAACGGATTCCATTTCTGCTTCCTCACAAGACATTCGATGACGCTTTCCTGGCTCATATTCAGGGTGTTGACGTCGATTTTATCAATCCGCTCACGCAGGTCGGCAACCGTTCTTTCGTCAGCCTTCCCTTTCAGATAGCATATTGCGATATCGGTTTTCGACCTCATACCTGCCTGTCTGACTTCCATAACGAGGTCTCGGTCACGAATCCTGCGGCGGATCAGCGCAGTATTTATCAGCAGTGATTCCACAAATCCGTCGTGCGATCCGCTGAGCACCTTATCGTTGTCAGGCTCACCTACATCCCTCTTGGGATAGCTCCTTGTTTTGACAAGAAAGCCTGTGTCGAAGCCGTCAACGATAACGAGCATTGCGCCCGAATAAACGACCTTGGCGATTTTGTCAACGTCACGGCTAAGCTCCATCTCCATATAGGCGATCATGCTTTGAGCAAAGGCTTCCGGTGACTTGAAATCGGACTTGACGTTGCTTGCCTGCATCATAAAATTCATAACACGCTCGGAGGTCTCGCCGTTTATAAATCCGTCGATAAAATAAAGCTTGGCTTTTCTTCCGCCTGCATTAAATCTTGTTGCAACAACGTCATAGTTGATATCAGTCCTGAAATACTTGTCAAAGAACTTCTCGTTTTCATAAAAATCCGAAAATAAAACATTATCCATAATCATTTCTCCGTGAAAAGTATAATGTTATTATTTTCGGAACAGGTTAATATATACAATTTTCGGTTATCTATACTGATTATAAAGATTGACGATTGCATTCCAAGTCAGCACGCCGACCTGACCGTTCTGTTCAAGTCCCTGAAGCTTCTGAATTGCAAGAACCGCATTTTTCGTCTGATTGCCGTAATAGCCGTCAACGGTTATCTGAGGAACCGCAGAGTTGTTATCCGCAATGGTTTTCAAAAACGTCTGGAGCTGTTCAACTACCTTTCCGCTTGCTCCCGTTGTAATAATGTACCCCGGATAAAGAAGCGATGAATAGCTCCTGTATTCATCGGGAAGAGAATTCAGCACGCCTACATATGCGTCCTGAATCATATCCCATGTGTTCCTGCCGACAATGCCGTCAACGTCAAGTCCGTAAAGCGACTGGAATGTCAGCACAGCGTCATAGGTCTCCTGACCGAAAATTCCGTCCATAGCAACATACGGCAGCTTCAGATTGAAAAAGCTGAGGAACTGAAGATAGTATTGCACTATCCTGACGGACGGTCCCCGTGTGCCGAGCTTCAGAAGTCTTTCATATTTTCTTTCAATCTCGCTAATCGTTATGCCCTCAGAATAAAGCTCCGACAGACCTTTTATTCCGTTGTAAATCTGCTTTATCTTGTACCATGTGTCCTTGCCGACAATTCCGTCCTGAACAAGGTTAAATATTTTCTGAAACTGTTTAACGGCGGTCTGCGTAGTCTGTTCAAAATATCCCGTTGACTCGGTGATTTTAGGTATCGACGGATAGTTGACGGCTATTCTGTTAAGCTGTCGCTGTATCTCAACAACGTCCTCGCCGCCGCTTCCGAGCCTCAGAGGAGTTCCCGGATATGTCGGGGTGTTGGTCTTGATCGGCGCATTTCTGATAATATCAATATCGTTGCCGTAATAGTATTGCAGTATGCGGTATGGTGTGTAGCCCTGATTTGCAAGCGTTACCGTTCCCCACTGAGAAAGTCCCTCGCATTTTTGGGCGCAATACTGGGTGAAATAAGGCTGTATCTGTCCCTGCTTAACGACGTAATCGTTGAAAATATCGTCAACCACACGGCTTATGTTTTCAAAGATATCTCTGCCCTCAACATAATACTGGTCAAACTGAGTTGAATTGGTGATGTCAAAGTCGTAGCCTCTTGACCTGTAATGCTCGGTGTATATTCTGTTGAGAGCGAAAGTGATCTCGGCATAAATGTTCGCTCTCAGGGAGCTTTCCGGCCAGGTAGGATAGATCTCACTTGAAGCGACATTTTTTATATACTGGGAGAACGGAACACGGACATTTCTTGCGGCGGCGCTCGGTTTGCCCAAGTGAACAGTAATAAATTCGGGTACTATCGGCAACTCGGGCATCAGACCTCACCTCCGAAAAGTCCCATTGACTGCTCCGGTATTGTGACCGTTCCGGGCTCTTCACCGGTCTCTGTCAGGGGAACCATCTGAACCGGCTGAATCGCCTTGATGTTTGCAAAGACGGGAACGTTAAAAAATTCCGATTTTGCAAAATTCGGGTGAGTGACCGTCACCTCATACACGGAAAACGGAGGTACGGTCGAGTTTTCCTCATCAAAGGAAATACTGCTGTCGGGAGCCGGCAGAACAATATCGTCCACAATTCCGTTGATATCGGTATAGCCTGAGAAAATCTCCCTGTCGCCCGATCTGAGCGGTATGCGAACCTTGACAATGGCGTTGATTACGGGATAGCTCTGTCCGCCTGCTGTCACCTGAACCTTCATACTGCCCTTGGACGGGTTTTTATTTTGAAAATCCTCGTAGTCGTCATAGGTATCTATCTCCCTATTCTCCCCTGCGTTTACGGGAAACCTGAGTGCGTTCGCCATAACAGGAATTGCCCGAACATCTTTTTCGTCCTTTTCTTCGCTGAAAAAGTCTTCGTCGGCAGGTGTGTTCTGCTTTGAAAATTCAACAAGCTCCTGCCGATATTTTTCTATCATTTTTTCAAGCTCGTGCATTAAAAAACCTCCTTCGCTTTATAATATGCGAAAGAGGTTTTTATTGCTATTCAATAATTATTTTTTTGTGCTCTGACCGTAGCCGTAGCCATAGCTGCCGTAACCGCCGTAACTGCCGTAGCTGCCCTTGCCGGCCTTGCCGTAGCTACCGTAACGTCGACCGTAGCGACCGTTTTTACTGACATTGCTTGTATCGGCATTGAAGACACAGCCGATGATCTCTGCGCCGTTTGAGTCAATATCTTCAATAGACATTCTGATCCTTGAGTAAGGTGCAAAGTCCTCACGCACAACAACTATCGCCGCATCAACAAAGCCCGCAATAACTGAGGTGTCTGTAACAAGGCTTGCCGGAGCGGTATCAATGAGAACGTAGTCGAACTCTTTTCTGACTTCCTCAATCGTCGCCTCCATCTTATCCGTTGAAAGAAGCTCGGACGGATTGGGAACACCGTTTTGGTCTGCAAGGACGCATACGTCAAAGCCGGTTACACGTTTGATCGCATTATCCAGCGTCGCTCTGCCGATAATAACATCGCTCAAACCGTACTCCGTATCCGGCAACGAAAGGAGCTTACTTACCGAAGGCTTTCTGAGGTCGGCGTCAATGATGAGAACGTTTTTGCCGTTCTGTGCAAGGGAAAGCGCAATGTTTACGCAGGTAGTTGTTTTACCCTCGTTCTCACAGGCACTTGTAACAATGAAAACCTTGTTGCCCGTCCTTGCGGAGTTGTTCTCAATTTTTGTTCTGATCGACTTATAGGTTTCAATAAACGAGAAGCCGTTTTTTCTGTCCGTAACAAGAAGTCCCTTGGCGGTCTTGTTTTTATTCGTGATCTGCTGAACCGAACCGAGAATATGGACGTCAAGCTTGTCGCTCAGCTCGTTTGCCGACTTCGCCGTGTCCTTGACAAGGAACATTATAAAGTAGACAGCACAGCACAGAACTGCGGCGATGAAGCCAAACATAGTGGCAAAAGAAATCAGCGACTTATCTGAATTGGGATAGGTTGAAAGAACCGGTCTGTCGCAAAGCGTAAGCTTCGCATTAGGATAGGTTTCGGAAACAATATCCCCGTAAACCTCGACTACCGTATTTGCAATTCCATATGCAACCTTGGGATCCTCCGCCGTGACAGACATAACAATGACGTTAGTGGAGGTAACCACCTTTACAGAAATACTTTTATCCACGGTTGCGTAATTTATTTCTCCGGGATATTTTTCAACTATCGCCTCTTTCATAACACGGCTGGAGAGAATATAGCTGAACGTTCCTGCCATATTGATCTGTGCATTGATCTCGCCGCTCGCCGCCTGCTCGTTCTCCGTTGCTGTGTTAACAACAAAAGAGACAGTTGACGTGTAGGTCTCTGTCCTTGTCGCCTCGGCAAAAACCGCTCCGCATATCGCACCGATAACCGTAACGGCAATTATGATCCAGAGCTTTTTGGACAATTCCCTGAAAAATGCAACAATATTGATTTCCAATCCCTTTGAATTTTTCTTTTCCGAATAAGATCTCAATTAAATCACTCCAAAACTGTTATTGCTTATTCATTCCGTATTTTCTTCCGCCGTCGCTTTGTATCGCATAGGTCGCACAGTAAACTATTGCGATAACAAGCTGTCCGTATTTTGAACTGTAGCTTACGATGCCCGTATCCAGCACCGCCATCATTATGATCGCCGTAATAAACAGCACAGAAGCCTTTCTTCCGTCGGCAAAATAATATTTCAATAGCTTTATCAAACAGAACACATACATTGAATAATACATCGTGCATCCGATCAGTCCAAGCTCGCTGAGAAGCTGCCAATAGTTATTGTGACTGTAAAATTTACCCAATGAATATCTACTGTCAAAAATAAAGGCAAAATTACCCATGCCCTTTCCTATCAGCGGAGACTCCTGAAACATTTCCTTTGCAACGCTGATAAAATACTGTCTGACAGCAAGACTGCTGTCCTCACCCTCGCCTTTCATGTAATCAAACATCGTATCAAATCTTTTTCCGATAACGCCGTAAAGAGTTTCGTTCTCCATAACGAGTAAGGCAATAAGTGCAGCCATAATTACCGCTGCCAGCAGACGAAGGGCATAACCTCTTTTTCTGAACGATAGCAGAACTATCATCATAGGTCCTGCGATCGCCGCCATAAGACCTTTTCTTGAGCTTGAGAACGCACAGAATACAACAAAAATAACTACAAGGATATACATCGGCTTTTTGCCTTTAATATATGCTCTGTAAAAGGCGATTGCCGCCGCAAAATCCATCCAAATAGTAAGGTCGTTCGGGTTATTGCCGCTGAAATAGCTGCCAACACTTCCGAGAAGCCATCCGTCGGCAGGAACTGCGGTACATTCAAGCAGAACTATTATTAACGAGCCAGCCACAAAAAGAGACATAATACGGTCAAGATCCGCCATATCGTCCACATATATAGCAATCGAGGTGGACATCATCCATATGATTATCAGCTTGGTTGCGAAGCCAAGGTTGTAGGTTGTGAAGAACTGCGCCCACAGTCCGGAAAGTACACCGTAAACAATCAGCAGAAAGTACCATATTGAAATATAGGGTATTACCATGCTGCTTCTGCTTTTTTCAACCGAAAGAATAAACGCTGCGGCAAACATCAGAATAGCTGCAACAGGACCGGCATTTTTCACATCATAAAAAGCAAACATTACGATCATGTTCAGCAGAAACGTAAACTCAAACAATCGCTTGGCTCGCTCGTAAGCAGTATAATTGATTTTCAAAATACCGTTTTTCAGTGAAACCATAATTATCCTTTCCTTAATACCGAGACAGCGACGGGACAGGGAAAAAATCCGCATATGCTTTACTGGCATCGAATTTTTCCTCCCAGAGCATTCTTGAATTATCTCTGTATTCGTTCTTTTCCGATCTGCTTAAACCGTAGAATTTTTCAATGCACTCGGCAAACTCCTCTGCGGACGCTCTCTCTCTGAGAAGCATTCCGTTTCGTCCGTCCTCCACGATTTCACAGACTCCGCCGACATCGGTTGCGATTATCGGTATTCCGAAAGAAGCCGCCTCCATCATTGAAACAGGCAAGCCTTCGCTCCTGCTTGTGCTGATAAACAGATCGACGGCATTATTTTTATAATAATCGTATACCTCATTGTTTGGAATGTTTCCGAGAAATTCCGTCTTTGTATATTTCAGCTTTGCTTTTATGCTTTTTTCAAGCTCGGCTCTTCCGTTTCCGTCGCCGATATGCGTCCATTTAATATTATAATTACCGTTTTTTTCAAGTTTTTCAAGTATATCAATAATTTTATCAATTCTCTTTATATTTGTAATCAGAGAGCAAGAAACGATATGCAGACCGTCCTCGGATTGCTTGCCGAGCCCCGAGTCCACCGTTCCGAGATGAGCTGTTTTGACCTTGTCCGAATATTCGGGATACCTCGATACAATGTGATTTGTTCCCACATCGGAGCAGGGATAAACAGCATCGCATTTCTCAAGAAGAAAGCTTCTGAGAGGGAGGTAATTCAGAGCGTTTCTTTCCTCATAGACATCGTATCCGTGAGCTCTGGAAATCAGCTTAACGTCACTGCAAAATTCAGAAAAATGATCCTTGAGCAAAACCCCGACAAAAGCCGTTGCAAAAAACCAATAGCTGTAAACGGTAATACTGCCGTATTCGCTCAGGTCGTACTGTTCAAGAGCTTTAAGGCATTCTCCGTAGCTTCTGACGGAGCGGTTGCAGAAATATTCAAAGAACATTCTTTTCCTGAAATTACTGCCGATCTCGTCCCTGTCGTATTTTAAGTATTTTGTAGGTGAAACAATGTTGCGAAGTCCGCCGAGTACGTCTCGTGTTCTTGCAACGCTTTGTTTCTTTTCGGAAACGTTGCAATAATCTATGCCGTCGGGAAGCTTACGCATAAGGGGGGCTTGCGGATCAAGCTCAATAGGCAGGATAATTACCTTGTCAAAACGATCCTTGAGAAAAATTATCTCAGACTCGATATAGGTTTCACTCATTCCGTAAGGGAAACCGCTTGTTATCATAATCAGGCATCTTTTCAACAAATCACCCCACATTGTCTAATTCTATCATCAATTCGACAGAATGTCTATATTTTTTTAAAAATACATTTTAATTCCACTTTATTTGCAAATTTCGGCAATTACATCGGTAAAAATCGCCGCCGCAGTCAGCAAATCGTCAATCGGCATAAACTCGTTTGCACCGTGCATATTCGTCACGGTATCCCGACTGATTGCGCCGAATGCCACGCCGTTCTCGATGTCGTGGACATATGTGCCTCCGCCCATTGAGATACATTCGCCCTTGTCGCCGCTGTAATCCTCGTAAGCTCTGAGCAGAGTTTTTATAAAATCGGAGCTTTCGTCAACATAGTGCGCCCTAATCATTTCCGTGTTTTCGATTGCAAAGCCGTGCGCTTCAAGCTTTGCGGCGATTACATCGGCACAGTTCTCTTTTGTTGCGGACATCGGAGTTCTTGTGTCAAAGCAGCCCTCGAAATTTCCGTCCTCAAAGCTGACGATATCAAGAGTCAGGGTAAGACTGCCGAGCATATCGCTCATATCAACTCCGAACGCTTCGCCGCTGTATTTTCCGTGAGGGAAAAGAGCTTTCAGGTCAGCGACAAAATCGGAGCATTTTTCGTCAAACTCAATGTGGCTTAACAGCTCAATGAGTGCCGTGATCGGATTGTTTCCGTTTTCGGGCAGGGAGGCATGAGCCGCAGTTCCCGTGCAGACAACGGTTTCACCGTCAAAGGAAAAGTCTGCTCCCGTGAATTTTGCATTATCGGCGGCGGCTTCAAATTCCGCCGTGCTTACTCCGACAAGCTCCGCCTTTGCAAAGGTCGGCACGGCATTTTTCGCCTCGCCTGCGTTAAAAGATTTTATGTATTTCTCACAGTCGGAAAAATCGACCGTTCTGTAAAAGCTCTTTGTGAACCTGCCCTTTTCTCCGTTTGTGACAGGAAAGTTCGCATCGGGCGTGAATGCATATTTCGGATAGGGATTTTTTGAAAAATAATACTTCAGATCCGAGCTTCCGCACTCCTCGTCCGTACCGAGAATAAGCCTGCAATTCTTGCTGACGGGCAGGTCAAGCTCTCTGACGGCTTTCATTGCGTAAAGTGCGGCAACGGCAGGTCCCTTGTCATCGCTGACTCCTCTGCCGAAGATCACGCCGTCCTTCTCCACAACGGTGTATGGGTCGGTGTCCCAGCCCTCGCCTGCCGGCACGACGTCAAGATGTGCAAGTATTGCAAGCTCGGTATCTCCGCCGTTCAGATCAACCGTTCCTACATAACCGCCGTGGTTTTCGGTTTTGAAGCCGAATCCGTCCGCCGTTTTCAGAGCAAGCTCCAGCACCTCGGCAGGCTTCTCGCCGAAGGGCATACCCTCTTTTGCCTCGCCCCGAACGCTCGGCACGCCAACAAGCTCCGATATGCTTTTTATCATCTCATCTTTATTATTCCTGAAGTAGTCAATTATTTCTTTTCTCATCAAAACTCACACTCTGCATTGCATTTTTCTGTTTTCACAAGCGAACCCTTTTCAACAGTACCGTTCTCCGCACCGCACCACGGGCAGTAAATATGATCCTGCGGCGCAGTCAGATCGGGATTTAGCGGAATATCCGTATTCCTGACAACCTCAAAGCGTTTATAGCAACATTCACATTGCTTTTTCATTATGTAAGCACCTCTGTTTATAAACAAGGAGCCGCCGGAAAGGAGATATCGTCCGTCGGAAATCAAGTATTTTCCAACCTGCACAAATATCCCAATACAGCAACCCCGTTCAATTTATCTCTTTCTTAATTTATCTGCGATCGCCGAAAAGGCTCTGTCTCGCCTTTCTGATCTCGGCAATATTCGAGGAAAGCACCTCGTCGCTGTTCTTCATAATATCCTCAACGAACTCTGCGGCGGCAGAACGGATCTCGCCTGCCCACTTGTCCGCCTTGGACTTTGTCTCCTCAGCCTGATTGTTTGCGTCAAGGAGAATAGCCTCAGCCTGACTTTTTGCATTTCTTACAATATTCTCCGCCTCTGCCGTTGCCTGAGCACGGACACGGTCGGAAAACTCGTGAGCAAGTCTTGTGATCTCGGAGGATTCAATCATCTGCTTTGCCTGCTCCGAAGCCGAGGCAAGCGTGGACTTTGCGTTTGCTTCTGCCGTAGCGGCAATTCCCGAAGCCTTTTCCTTGGCGGCGCTGATTATTCCGTCCGCCTCGGTCTGAGCGGAAGACACGATGGACGAAGCCTCGTTATTTGCTCTTGTGATAATGTTATTGTGGTGGGACATAACCTCCTGAGCCTTTTCGATCTCGATAGGCAGATCATATCTGATGTCCTCGATGCACTGCTTGATCGTCTCCGCATCAACAGCAATTTTTCCCGAAAGAGGAATTTTACTGCCCATATCAATGGTATCTTCAATTTTGTCAAGTAAGCCCTGTACGTTCATCATTAATCTTCCTTTCTTCTTATTCCTTGGACAATATCGTCGAGCACCTGCTCCGGCACGAAGGCGGAAACATCGCCGCCGAGCTCACAGACCTGCTTAACAATACTGGAGGATAAATACATATAATCCGCACCTGCGGTAACAAATACTGTTTCAACATCGGGATTGAGCTGTTTGTTTGTCAGCGCCTGCTGAAATTCATCTTCAAAATCGGAAACAGCCCTGAGTCCCTTGACAATTGCGTCTGCATTTTTGATCCTTGCGTATTCCGCAAGCAGACCGTCATAATAATCGACCTCAACATTCGGAAGCTCGCTGACGCATCTTTTGATAAACTCAACTCTCTTTTCGGGAGCGAAACAGCCGACGGGCTTCTTCGGGTTTATCATAACAACAACTATCACCTTGTCGAAAAGCTTCGCCGCCCTTGTTATTACGCTGAGATGACCTTTTGTGACCGGGTCAAAGCTGCCCGGACATATCGCTGTTCTCATCGGCTCTCCTCCTCGCTGATACGGTAGACGGTTATGCCGATCTTGCCGTACTTATAATCACGGTAAACGGAGAAATGTCCGACCGTCTGCGGCATCTCCTCGCCGTAGGGATGCTCGCAGATTATCACTCCGCCGTCGTTGACATTCTGCACGGCATAGGGCAGAGTGTTCTGCAAAATTCCCTTTGAATACGGGGGATCCATAAAAATTATATCAAATTTTTTTCTGTTTGATTTGAGGAAAGCGACCGCCTCGGTTCGGATAACCTCCGACTGCCTGTCCAGCTTGGTTGAGATAAGATTTTTCTTCACCGTATCAACGGACTCTGCGCTCATATCGGTAAAGGTTGCAAAAGCCGCACCCCTGCTGAGCGCCTCAATTCCGAGCTGTCCGGAGCCTGCGAAAAGATCAAGCACACGCCTGCCCTCTATTTCAAACTGAATAATGCTGAAAATAGCTTCTTTAACTCTGTCGGTTGTCGGGCGAACATCGTCACCCTCAAGAGTTTTGAGAACCCGTCCTCTTGCTGTTCCCGTAATTACACGCACGGCACAAGCTCCCTTCTAAAATAATCATTTATATTCATCTTATATTATCACATTTTTTACCTTGTGTTGTCAACATTTTTTCTGAAATAATCGTAAACTTTTTGCGCAGTAGCTCTGTTTATTCCCTCCGCTCGGCACAGTTCGTCAATTTCCGCATTTTTAACCGCCGTCAAGGTCTTGAAATGCTTCAAAAGTGCCTTGGCTTTTTTCTCGCCTATTCCGTCAATCTTTGTGAGCGTTCCGCCGAGAGATGAATTTTTATGCTTCGCACGGTGGTAAGCGATTGCAAAACGGTGAACCTCCTCCTGTATCGAGGAAACGAGGGTGAATGCCTGCCGTTTGGAATTGATTGCAATTTCACCGCCGTCCGAGGCTATCGCCCTTGTGCGGTGCTTGTTATCCTTAACCATACCGTAGACGGGAATGTCGTAGCCGAAAGCCCTTACTATCGGCAAAACGGCATTGACCTGCCCCTGACCGCCGTCAAGGAGAATAAGATCGGGCAAAAGTCCGAAGCCTTCGCCGCTGTCCTTTTCCTCCTCGTACCTGTTCAGACGGCGTGAGATGACCTCCGCCATAGAGCCGTAATCGTCCTGACCGTCAAAGCCCTTTATCGCAAATCTGCGGTAGGATTTTTTGTAGGGCATACCGTTTTTGAAAACGACCATACCTGCAACGTTATCGCTTCCTGCCGTGTGTGAAATATCGTAGGATTCAATAATAACGGGCGGCTTAGGCAAATTCAACAGCCTTGCAAGCTCGTCCAGAGCCGCCGTAGCCTTTGCGTTCCTGCCCATGCTCAAAGCGAGCTTCTGAGCCGCATTGTTCATACACATCGTCATTATCTCGACCTGACGTCCTCGCTGAGGAATATTCATTTCAACCTTTCTGTGTGCGTTTTCGCTCAGCCATTGCACAAGCAAATCTCTGTCCGCAACCTCACCGTCAACGGTGATATAGGGCGGAATATGCCTGCCCATGGAATAAAAACGGGTTATAAGCTCACGCCTTGCTTCGGGCAGGGTGTCGATCTCGCTGAAAAGAAACCACTCGTTGTCCCTGAGCCTGCCGTCGTAAAACCTCAGAACGGAAAGGCAGTATTTTTCGTCCGACTGTGCGATTGCAAAAACATCCTGTTCCCTGACATCGGAGCCGACAACCTTCTGCTTTTCGTTTATCTTTTTTATGGAGTTAATCCTGTCCCTCAGCTTCGCCGCACGTTCAAAATCAAGCCGTTCGGCGGCCGTCTCCATTTCCTCGGTCAGATCCTTAATAATTTTTGCGCTGTCGCCCTGCAAAAACTCGATTGCCGAATTGACAGCCTCGTTATAGTCCTCACAGCTTATCTTGCCCGCACACGGAGCGGAGCACTGCTTGATGAAATAATTAAGGCACGGTCTGCCCTTGCCGATCTCTTTCGGAAAGCTCTTTCCGCATTGAGGGAGCATAAAGATTTTCTGCGCCTCGTCAACGGAATTTGACACGCTGAATGAGCTTGTGTAAGGGCCGATATACCTTGCGCCGTCGTCCGCCTTTTGCAAGACTGCGCTGATCTTCGGCCACGGTCCCTCGCTGACTCTGATATAGCTGTAACCCTTGTCGTCCTTTAAAAGAATATTGTATTTCGGTGAATACTGCTTGATGAGCGAACACTCAAGGACGAGGGCTTCAAACTCGCTGTCACAGAGAATATAATCAAAATCAAACACGTTTTCAACCATTTTTCTGACCTTGACAGAATGGTTATTCTGTGAGCCGAAATACTGGCTGACACGGTTTTTGAGCTTCTTCGCCTTTCCGACATAGATTATCTCGCCCTTTGTGTTCTTCATCAGATACACACCGGGCGTAAGCGGCAGGGACATCGCCTTTTTTCTCAGCTCGTGAACGTCCACGGTATTCACCTCGCTTTCCGTGAATTTAAAAAACTGCCGCATTATTCAAATGCGGCAGTCGTTTCATTTTGTGTTATACTGCGAAGCCTGAATTTACAAGCTTTACAAGCTCGTCAACAGCCTGTTCCTCGTCGGGACCCGCAGCGATGACCTTGATTGTTGTACCGCCGTCAATGCCGAGAGAGAGAACGCCGAGTAAGCTTTTTGCATTTACTCGTCTTTCTTCCTTTTCGATCCAGATAGAGGACTTGAAGCAATTTGCTTTCTGAATAAAAAATGTTGCAGGACGGGCGCTGAGACCTACCTGATTCTGAACTGTAACGTCTTTCTCACACATAACCGATATCTCCTAATTAAAAAGTTAAATGCCTATTTGTATTCAGACTTTTATACAACAGTTATTATATCACAAAAGTTATTATCGTCAACAAATAAAACCCAACTTAAAATTATTTCGGCTTGTATTCCAAATGTGGCGATTTTGGGAAGTCGCAGTTTGTGCATTTTGTACACAGCTAAATATGCTTTTTAATGCACATTGACTATTTTTTTCTTTCATTATCCAAAGATTGGATGAATTTCAAGTCTTTTCTGTCTAATTCGGCTTTTCCCAAAAGATCCGGTCTGCGCTCCCTTGTCCTTTCAAGCGAGCGTTCTCTGCGCCATTTGGTGATATTTGCGTGATGTCCCGTCAGCAGAACATCGGGGACGGTCTTGCCGTGCCATTCATACGGTCTTGTGTACTGCGGATATTCGAGCAGTCCGTTGTAGTGGCTCTCCTCCTCGAAGGCTTCGTCACTCGCAAGAACGCCCGGGAGCATCCTCGTTATACTGTCGGCAAGAACAAGCGCAGGCAGCTCGCCGCCCGTCAGCACATAGTCGCCGATTGAGATTTCCTCATCGACAAGCTCCTCAATGACACGCTCGTCCACACCCTCATAGTGTCCGCATAATATGGCTATATTATCCTTTTTTGCAAGCTCTTTCACCTTTTGCTGATCGAGCTGTTTTCCCTGGGGCGACATATATATCAGGTACGGTCGCTTGCCTATCTTCTTTTCAAGGTCGCAGAAGCAATCAAATATCGGCTGGCACTGCATAATCATTCCCGTTCCGCCGCCGTAGGTCGTATCGTCCACACGGCGGTGCTTGTCCGTCGAAAAGTCACGGATATTTACACAGTTGATCTCAACCAATCCGCCCTCTCTCGACCGTCCGATTATGCTCTCGTCAAGCACACGCTCGCACATTTCGGGAAACAGAGTCATTATGTCAATTCTCATCGTCAAAAATACCTTTCATAGGTCTTATCAGCACCCTGTTTTTTTCAACATCCGTGTCGATTACAAAGCTCGGCACGGCAGGAATGAGATATTCCTTGCCTCCGTCGCTCTTAATGTGCCAGACGTCGTTTGCGCCCGTTTCGCTGACATTGGAAATTTTACCGTAGTATTTTTCTCCGTCGTCGGCGTCAAAAACCTCACAGCCGATCAGCTCCTCGATGAAATAAACTCCGTCTTTGAGCTTTGCGTCCGCACGGCGCATATAAAGCTTTCTGTTTCTCATTGCCGAAGCGGCTTCAACCGTTTCAACTCCCTCAAGCTTCATCAGCACTATGTTTCCGTGAGGACGTGCGGATATGACCTTTACGGCGTTTTTTCCCTCCGAATCATAATACAGCGTTTTAAACTGTTTGAGAAATTCGGGAGAATCCGCCCACGGATTGACTCGCATTTCGCCCCGCACTCCGTGAGTGCCGACGATCTGTCCGACCGCAAGATAATCTTTTATCATAAAATCACTTCACCTCTGTGAAATATTTTATAAAGCTCATACCTGCATTAAGTCCCCTGTCGGTCAGGTTCACACCTGCATTCATCAGCAGAGCACCGGAATATATCTCGCCGTTATCATCGTCACGGTAGAGCTTGTCGGGATCAAGACCTTTCATTCTTACAAGCAGGAAATCATGCGGCGGCTTATTCTTTATAACAACGGTCAGCAAGGCTTCGCTCTTATCCTTGGAAACATTTTCCCACGCACACTTATATTCGTCGTCCGTCGGTGCGATAATCCTGTAAAGATCGCCGAAATGAATCACATTGTAAAATCTGTGATAATTCTCGACCTGACCTTTCACCTTTGACTTATCCTCATCGCTCATACACTTGGGATCAAGCTCATAGCCAAAGGTTCCTGCCATTGCAACGGCGGCCTTTGTTTCAATGCCTGCACGCTTGCTTGCGGAAACGTGAGCGCCCATACTCGAAGCAGGATAGCACATTGAAGTGCCGAACTGGATTGTAAGTCTTTCGATAGGATCGGTATTGTCAGAAGCCCATGTCTGCGGCATATAGTAAAGTATACCCGGATCGAAGCGTCCGCCGCCGCCTGCACAGCTTTCAAAAAGAATGTGCGGAAATGCGCTTGTTATTCTGTCCATCAGCTCATAAGTGCCGAGAATAAATCTGTGGAAAAATTCCTTTGAATGGCGTGCGTCAAGAAGCATCGAGGCAGGCTCGACAATGGCTCTGTTGTAGTCCCACTTGAGATAGGCAATATTGTTCTTCGACAGAACATCGTACATCTGATCAAAAATGCAGTCACGCACATCCTGCCTTGTCATATCAATAACGTACTGCTGACGTGCGGGAGAAATATCTCTGCCCTCAACGTGAACGCACCAGTCGGGGTGCTTTCTGTAAAGCTCGGAATCCTCGGAGATCATCTCCGGCTCATACCAGATACCGAACTGAACGCCCTCGGCATTTACCCTCTCGATAAGCTTGCCGAGACCGCCCTTGAGCTTGTCCTCATTGACAAACCAGTCACCGAGCGAGGAATCGTCTCTGTTGCGGTGACCGAACCAGCCGTCGTCCATAACAAGAAGCTCAATGCCCAGCTCCTTTGCCTCCTTGGCATAATTGACGAGGGTTTCCTGATCAAAGTCAAAGCCCGAGCCTTCCCAGCTGTTTATAAGCAGAGGTCTCTTTTTGTTTTTCCACTCGCCCCTTATAAGATTGTTATTGTAAAGGTCGTGATAAGTGCGGCTCATCTTGCCGAGTCCCTCGTCGGAATAGACCATAACGACCTCGGGACTTTGGAACTCATCGCCCGGCTCAACAACCCATGTGAAATCAATCGGATTGATGCCCATTACAAGCCTTGTGCAGTCGTAATAATCGGTTTCAATATCTGCGGAGAAATTGCCGCTGTAAACGAGGTTGAAGCCGTAGGCATTGCCGAAGTCCTCGCCGCCCTTATCGTCAACAAGGGCAACAAACGGGTTGTGGTTGTGGCTTGAAGATCCTCTCTTGCTGGCAACGGACTGGATACCGTGGGCAAGGTGTCTTGTAACAACACGTCTTTCCCTTGCCCATGAGCCTGAAAGATTTATCATATTGAAATCCATTGACGGAAGATTTACACAGCAGCTTGCGATTTTTTCAATCTCAAAGGTTTCCTTGCCCGTGTTCTCGACCTTGACGCTCTGAGTGATAACGCTGTATTTTTCAAATGCGGTGTAAAAAATCGTGACCTTTGCGCCCGTAAAAGCGTCAAGAGTGATAAGCTCCAGAGTCTGAGCCTCGCTGTCGTCATTGCAGTAGGTTGCAGGCAAGCCTTTGAGCTTCGGCTTTCCGTTATATATCTTATGATCAAGATAACGGATATCCGTCGTTGTTCTTCCCATCGAATCCTTGATTGAAAGTGCGGCAAGGCGGAAATCTCCCGATCCGTTGCAGGAATACTCCATCGGCTGAACATCGAGAGAGAATTTGTAATCATCAACGCTCACGTTGTTGGGCGAAATCGAGGCGAAGTAGCCCCTGAACGGCATAGTCCAAAGATTGTCGTCCGATATCCTCTTTCCGTAGTAAAGATGAATCAGAAAACCCTCTCTTATTCCGATTGCGTATGTAGACTCAAGCGTATCGAGCTTGAATATTTTTCTTTGTTCATCAAAAATAATAGGCATAGCAAAACCTCACTCATATTTAATATGGCTTATTTTATCATATCGTGTTAGTAAGGTCAACAATTTGCGATTGACAAATACCTTTTCTTACTATAAAATTTTATTGAGGTGTTATGAAATGGAGAAGAAAAACATACACAAGGATCACAGAAAAAGAGTCAAGGAGCAGTATATGAAAAACGGTATTGACTCCATGGCTGACCACAACATTCTTGAGCTTCTCCTTTTTTATGGCATACCGTACAAGGATACCAATCCCATAGCCCATGAGCTTATCGAAAAGTATCACGACATCAACGGAGTTCTGGACGCTCCCGTCAGGGAGCTTGTCAAGCTTGACGGAATAGGCGAAAACGCCGCCGTGCTGATAAAGCTCGTTCACGATATAGCGCACCTCTACCGTGACAATGCGGTGAACAGCAAGGTCAATCTTGCTTCGAGCGAAAGGCTCTACGACTTTGTGAGAATGAAATTCCTCGGAGAAACAAGAGAGATTGTTTATATGATCTCCCTTGACGCTCACGGCAGGCTGAAGCACTGCATCAAGGTTGCCGACGGGACACCGACAAGCGTTGTTTCCGATAACCGAAGCCTCGTTGAGCTTGCGCTGAGATTTGATGTTACCAATGCGGTAATCGCCCACAATCACCCCAACGGGTTTGCCACGCCGTCGCAGGCGGATATCGCCGCAACTCAGGCAATAGCGAAGCTTTTTTCAACCGTCAGCATAAATCTTGTCGATCACGTTATCGCCGCCGAGGACGAGATTTTCTCCTTTGCAATGAGCAAAAAATATTCCTCATTCCTCGGATAAAGGCTCGGTTTCCTCCGTTTCGAACTCAACCCTCTGACAGATGTTTTCGTAGCAGTCATATTCGCCTGCAACCGATCCGTTTTTTATTTCAATGTTTTGTGAGATTATCTGAGCGTGGAGGGTTTCGTGATAGCTTTTAACCGCATAATCGCCGAGCGCCGCAAGCTCGGCTGTTTTTTTATCAACCTTGATTTTCTCCTCCTCAAAATCGGTGTACTGAGTGTAAAAAATTCCGAACGGCATCTTTATTCCGTGCAGATAAAGCCATGATTTGTGTCGGTAAACAATGTCCGCCTTTTTCCGCCTTGCAAGAGATATTTCCCTGCCGAGGATATACAGCGAATATATCTTTTTCGTTTTCGGCTTGAGGACGGTTATTTCCTCTTTTATCGGAACACTCACATTTATTTTTGTCCTTGCAACGACATAACCGTCCGCATCGGTGAACACGGACATTCCGTTTCTGACCTGAGTAACACCGCTGACAAGCAGACTGCCCTGCATAACGGTCTGTCCGCTTTTTATCGCCGCCGAGCCTTTATACGGCTCGATGATTTCGACCTGACCGTCCTTTCGGGCAACAATATTGGAGGTATTTCCGCTCTTTTCCACGCTCGGTCTGTGAAGTGCTTCTCTGACCTTGATCTCGGCAACAGAGCCGTCAATATTGATCGAAGCCCACGACAGCTCGCCTATGCTCAGAACGGCGTCGGAATTTATATCGCTTGCGTCGAATTTATTTTTCCTCACGCCTATTCTCAGCCCTGCGTCTGAGAAAACCTCCTCGATTTCCTCGTCGCTGACTGTCGTGTTGCCCTGAACGCTCACAACCCAAATATGATTTGACATCAGCGAAAGTATCAGTAAAACAGCGGCAAGACCGACGAAAAGTCCCGTGTGGCTCTCATATTTTTTCAGGATAAACGGTAGTCCGACCTTCCTGTTTATCCTCACCCTCATTCCGCTCCCACGGGCGGATTTTTTTATTTTTCTGTATCCTGCAACAGTCGTGCAAGCCGTCAGTCCGTCAGGCTTTTTCCGTATTCTCCAGAGCTGGATTTCCTCGGCTGTGCAAAGATTGATAAATCTTTCCGCAAAACCGCCGCTCGCCGTAAAACAGATGTAACCGAAAATAATATGAAACAGGTTAAAAATCACATCAATCCCTCACTCGCCAAATTCCATTGAAAGTATCGTTCCCTCTATCATAGCCTGCTCAAGCGAAAGGGATTTTATAGTCAGATCACAGCCTGTAAACTTCACGCTGTTTTTTCCGAGATTAAGCTTGATAACCGTGTCGTCGTATTCCATAACGCTCTTACAGCCGTCCACCATTGCACAGCAGTTTGAAACAATCTCAATATGACTGCAATTACGGATTACATCCTCGGGCAAATCGAGCTTTTCACAAATCCTGTGCGCCAGCGGCATATTATACTGTCTTCTATCCCTCTGCTGCATAGTCCTCACCCTATCATAAATAAAAGTTTTTCCCTCATATATATTTACGGGTGATTTGCTTGAATAATTACAGAAAAACGATTTTTCCCCTGACCTTCTCCGCCGCTTTTATCATACTGTTTTTTATCAGTCCGTCAGATATGAGTTCAGGCGTGCGAAACGGTCTTTTACTCTGCGGCGAAACGGTCGTTCCGTCGCTTTTTCCGTTTATGATAATCTCTGATTTTTTAGTCCGTTCGGGTGCGAGCGACGGCATCGGCAGGCTTCTTTCTCCTGTGACGGAGAAGTTTTTTCGGCTTCCCGGCTGTTCGGCATGTGCAATTTTTATGAGCCTTATCGGCGGCTTTCCCGTCGGGGCGAAGATGATATCTCAGCTTTGCGAAAGCGGCGCTCTCTCGCAGTCGCAGGGAAAAAGAATGATTCGTTTCTGCGTCAATTCGGGTCCCGCTTTCGTCATCGGAGCTGTCGGAGCTTCAATGCTCTCGGACAAAAAATGCGGAATAATTCTGTTTGTATCTCAGACCGTCACGGCATTGATAATCGGTTTTCTGTCACGCTTCGGCAAAAAGGAAAGCTTTCAAAGAACCGATAACGTACACAAATATGTAACCCCCTCAGCTTTTACCGAATCGGTTGCGAGTTCAACAGAAGCAATGCTCAATATCTGTGCGTGGATACTGCTTTTTTCAAGCTTAATTCCGTTTCTGACAAAGCTTGCAAAGCTCAACTCAGCCTTCAGTATTCTTGTTGTTTTGTCAGAGGTCACGGGCGGCTGTTCCTATGCCGCAAATAATCTGCCGCTGTTTTTCCTCGCTCCCGTTCTGTGCTGGTCGGGGTTTGCGGTGCATATGCAGCTTCTGCCGTATCTGAAAAAAATCGGCATTTCTCTGCCCGATTTCTGGCTGTCGAGGATAGCAAACTGCGCTCTGTCCCTGCCGATCGCTTTTCTTTTGTTCAGGCTTTTTCCGTGCGAAGCACAGGTTTTTTCCTCATTTTCGGAAATTACCGTCAAGCCGTATTCCGTGTCCGTTCCGGCATCTGTCGCAATGCTCCTGCTCGGTGCATTCACCATTATGGATATTAACCTTGCAAGGGATAAAAAAGTGTGATAAAATATTTTCGGATTAACCCGTGAAAGGACTGTTGAAATGAAAAAGAAGCTATTCAACTCCGACGGCATTGTACCGGCTTGCAGACTTTGCTCTCACGGTATGATAGCGGCGGACGGCGACTGCGTTCTCTGCGTAAAAACAGGAATAAGACAGCTTGATTCCTCCTGCCGCAGCTTCAAGTACGATCCGCTGAAAAGAGTTCCGAAAAAAGCGGTCGGCATCGGTCACTTTACCGAAGAAGATTTCATGCTGTAAAACCGATTTGCGGAGGAATATTTATGATTGTAATTACACCCGATTCATTTAAGGGAACAATGTCCGCAACAGAGGTGTGCGAGATTATAAAAAAAGAATTTCTGAAGCTTGACGCTTCTCTTGAGATCAGGTGTTTCCCCATTGCCGACGGAGGCGAGGGAACGGTTGAAGCTCTGCTTTTCAACGGCGGAGAAAAAATTTCTGTCGATGTTACGGGACCTCTTTTTGAGCCGGCGAAGTCGTTCTACGGTATTCTGCCCGACAACACCGCTGTAATTGAAATGGCGGCGGCAAGCGGTCTGCCCATGGCAGGCGAAAAGAAAAATCCGATGCTTGCCACCACATACGGAACAGGTCAGCTAATCAAAGCGGCTCTGGACAATGGCTGTAAAAGAATAATGATCGGAATCGGCGGAAGCGCAACTAACGACGGCGGCATCGGCTGTGCGGCGGCTCTCGGAGCAAAATTTTACGGAGCCGACGGCAAAGAAGTTTCTCTCAACGGTTCGGGGCTTGCCGAGATAAGACGCATCGACCTCGGCGGTCTTGATAAAAGGCTTTCCGAAACGGAAATTGATGTTCTCTGCGATGTCATCAGTCCGCTTTACGGCAAGACGGGTGCGGCATATGTTTTCGCACCGCAGAAAGGCGCAGACACCGAAATGGTCAAAGCTCTTGACGACGGGCTGAAAAATCTTGCCGAAGTGACCGCAAAAACGATTGGGAAAGACAATTCTCAGGTTGAGGGCGCAGGTGCGGCAGGCGGTCTCGGCTTCGGTCTGATAAGCTTCCTCGGCGCAAAGCTTGTCAAAGGCGCTCCTGCCGTACTGGAAGCTATGGGGTTTGAAAAAGCCGCCAAAGAAGCCGACCTTGTGATTACGGGCGAGGGCTGTATGGACAATCAGTCCCTGCTCGGAAAAGCTCCTGCCGAGGTTGCGAAGCTGTCGGGAAACACGCCCGTTATTGCAATCGTTGGAAAAAGTCTGGTTACGGATATGAGCGGATCGAATATCAGGAGGATTTATGTGACCGACCACGGCGAAAGAAGCTTTGAACAGATCGTCAGGGAGTGTCGGGACGACCTTGCGGCGACGGCTCATAGGGTTGCCAAGGATTTTTTCAACGGCGAGATTTAAAGTTTTCAACATTTTCAACAGATTTTTCCACAGTTTTTGTTCAAAATCCCGTTTTTTAATGTTAATTTGGAAATATTGTAATATTGCAGATGATTTTCCACTAAGTTTTCCACACCTTCATCAAGCCGAAAAATAATTGCTTTAAGCCGTTTTATTTTCCGAAAATCACTTGACAACGGATATTACATACTGTATAATACTTGCCTGTAAAGAAAAAAACTTTACAGGTATTTTTTTGAAAGGAAGAGTGAGATGGGTAAAAATCTTGATATGACCTTACTGCTTGATTTTTACGGCGATATGCTTACGGATAAGCAGCGTACCTTTATCAGCTATTACTATAACGATGATCTCTCACTTTCCGAAATTGCAGCCAACGAGGGTATAACCCGTCAGGGCGTTCGTGACGCAATCAAGAGGGCGGAAGCTCAGCTTGTCGGCATGGAGGAACGGCTCGGACTTGTTACCCGATTTGAAAATATGAAAAGCGGTCTGGGCGAGATAATCGAGGTTTCCGATGAGATTGCCGCCTACAACCGCGAACACACCCTTTCCAAAGAGATTAACGATGCAACCGCCAAGATCAAGGCGGTCGCAGGAACTCTCCTTGCGGAGGATTATTCTTAAAACAAGGTGGTGTGCCGAATGGCATTTGACGGTCTTTCAGAAAGACTTGAAGCCGCTTTTCAACGCTTGAAAAGCAAAGGCTCGCTGACCGAGGCTGATGTCCGCAGCGCAATGCGTGAGGTTCGTCTGGCTCTGCTTGAGGCTGACGTAAACTATAAGGTTGCCAAGGACTTCACCGAAAAGGTCACAAAGAGAGCGGTCGGAGAACAGGTTATGGAAAGCCTCACTCCCGCTCAGATGGTTATAAAAATCGTCAACGAGGAGCTTACGGCTCTCATGGGCGGCACCAAGGCTCGTCTTGCAGTCGCCAATCATCCCCCGACAGTCGTTATGATGTGCGGACTTCAGGGCTCGGGTAAAACTACCCACTGCGCCAAGATTGCACTCATGCTAAAGAATGAAGGTCACAGACCTTTGCTTGCGGCCTGCGATATCTACCGTCCTGCCGCTATCAAGCAGTTACAGGTTGTCGGTGAGAATATCGGAGTTCCCGTATTTGAAATGGGGCAGACAAATCCCGTTGAGATAGCAAAGGAAGCAATCAAGCTCGCCAAGGATCACGGCTACGACTATGTTTTCCTCGACACGGCAGGTCGTCTGCACATTGACGAGGAGCTTATGAACGAGCTGAAGAACATCAAGGCGGAGGTCAAGCCGCACGAAATTCTCCTTGTCGTTGACTCGATGACAGGTCAGGACGCAGTAAACGTTGCGACCTCCTTCAACGACGCTTTGGGAATTGACGGTATCGTCCTCACCAAGCTCGACGGTGACACACGAGGCGGTGCGGCACTTTCAACAAGAGCCGTCACGGGCAAGCCGATCAAGTTTGTCGGCGTGGGCGAAAAGCTCACAGACCTTGACACCTTCCACCCCGATCGAATGGCTTCGAGAATTCTCGGAATGGGCGATATGCTTTCCCTCATTGAAAAAGCGGAAATGGCTCTTGACGAGAAAAAGGCGATGGAGCTTGAAAGAAAGCTCAAGCAGAACAAGTTCGATATGAACGATCTGCTGGATCAGCTTTCACAGATCCGCCGCATGGGTTCAATCAAGGACACGCTTTCCCTTATTCCCGGAGTTGAGAAGCAGATCAAGGACGTTGAGATTGACGAGCGGCAGTTTGACCGTGTCCGTGCGATAATTGAGTCCATGACTCCGCAGGAGCGTGAAAAGCCTGAAATCATCAACCCGTCAAGAAAGAAGCGAATTGCCGCAGGCTCGGGACAGGACATCGAGGCGGTCAACAGACTTCTCACCCAGCACAAGCAGATGCAGAAGATGTTCAAGCAGATGAACGGTAAGGGCAAGAAGCGCAGACGCGGACGTCCCGATCTTTCACAGCTCAAGGGCTTCAATATCTAAGCTTTCAAACACGCACTCATCACTTGCGTGATTGATATATTAAACAAATATTTTTTGGAGGAATTTTACAATGGTTAAAATCAGACTTCGCCGTATGGGCGCAAAGAAAGCACCTTTCTACCGTGTTGTTGTTGCGGATTCAAAGTATCCCCGTGACGGCAGATTTATCGAGGAAATCGGTATCTACGATCCGATGAAAAATCCTGCTGAGATCAAGATCGACGCAGAGGCAGCCGCAAAGTGGCTTGCAAACGGCGCACAGCCGACCGACACCGTTAAGGATCTTCTCAAGAAGAGCGGTATCGTTAAATAATTAGACAGAGGTTACTACAATGGACGAATTACTGGTTCAGATCGCAAAGGGACTGGTCAGCAATCCCGATGCAGTAAACGTTACTGTTGACGACATTGATGAGGACGGCGTTATCGTTTATCATCTTCATGTTGCGGCGGACGATATGGGACGTGTTATCGGCAAGCAGGGCAGAATTGCCAAGGCTATCCGTACCGTTATGCGCTCCGCAGCAAACAGAAAGGATCAGAAGATCTCGGTTGAAATCGACTGATCGGTTTGAGAAACAAGTGGGCTGTCGCACTAAGCGAAGACCAAAAGAAACCGAACTAAACAAGAGAGGCTTGTATTTTTTTACCGATACAAGCCTCTTATACTTTTATTTATATTATGTTCCTTTTTAGCCGTTTTTTCCGATTTGACGTATAAACATACGCCTGTCATCGGAAGAAAACGGCTTCTTCATCTTATTGCGGCAGCCCTTTTTCGTATTAAATTATTAACACGTTAAACATAATTCCAAATTGTTTCCTGCATGGTTGATATTCTCAGAGCAACAAGAGCGTCATAGGAATTGATGTTTCCGTCCGAGTTTATGTCGGCAGCCTGCAACTGATCCGAATTAAGCTCAATTTTTCCGACGGCTTTTTGCAGTATCAGCAAAGCGTCAAGCGAATTGATTTTGCCGTCGGCGTTGATATCGCCTTTGGTACAGCCTCCGCCGACAAATATTCTTATCTCCTCGTCGATCAAACCATCGTTGCTCCTGATACCGATCCTCGCATATCCGGGTTTAACCGCTTCAAGGGTGTTGCCCGAAACCGTGACAACTTGGCTGTTGCCTGAGCTTACGGCAAACTCAAAATCGGGTGCAAATATCGGAGCGGCCTGAGGATTAACCGTGCGTTTTTCACCGATTTTCATTGTCAGCTCGGACGGAATATCAAGCATATATCCATAGTTTAAGAAGTCAATACCGTTCGCCTCTGCATATTTATGCGCCGCCGAGTTCTTATAACAGCGGACAGTTCCCGTAAATCCGTCAAACGCACCGTCTGCAACCTCGGCAACATTTGCAGGTATATCAATATCTCCGCTGTCTGCACGGCATTTGATAAGCACTCCGTCCTTAATAAGCAGTTCTTCAACCTTTTGAACGTTTACCGTCCTGCCCGTATCCTCGGAATTTACAAACAGCTTGTATATCTTTTCACCGTCCGATTTTACCGTACATTGCCAGATGTCATAGCCGTTCTTTTGGCTTTTGGAAAGATTGATTTCTTCTTCTGCGCAAATGAGCTTGACAGACTCAACATTCGGCACAGCAACAAACACGTCTGACTCATCTCTCACTGTTTCCGCAGGATATTTCAATGCGAAGTACACGGACGTTTCTTTTTCTCTCACAAATACGGAAATGTTTTTGTAGCTGTGCCACTCGCCGTCGGCAAAGTAGCTTATCTCAATATTCTTTGTGCCGGCGGAGCTGAACGGTACAGAAATTTTTGCTGTTCCGTCTGCCGCATTTGCGGTTATGACCTTGCCCTCGGCCACGGCTCTGACCTTCTCCACCCTCTCGTTCAGGGTAAAATTCAACTCTGCGATCTTGTCTTTCGACACCAAATTTTTCGGGCAGTTCAATGATGTTATCATTCTATTGCAGTTTTCATACTCTTTCTTGGAATCGAAAGTGTAAAGCTCGCCCTGCTGAATGTGATTATAATATGCTCCAATCTGAAGCGGCTGTTCCGACAGGGCATAAACTATCGTTATCAGGCTGAAGCCTGCTATCCTCTTTTCGGAAATGCAAAATGTTCTGTTGCTCACAGGCAAGGTGGTTGTGCTTCCGTCACAGAACACTCTGAGCTTGTTCGGAGTTCCCTTTGCAACAACCACAATTCTGTTTCTCTGACCGTAACGGCTGAGGGTGTCTATATAACAGCCGACTATCGGAGAAGGGCCTTCTTCCGCAAGCTTATCCACCTTTTGCAATGCTTCATCAATTTTTCCGGCATCTTTAACCTGCTGTTTCGCTGAAACGCTGAGCGCGTCATATTCCTGCTTCGCCTCAAAAATAAGTTCAAGGTTATCCGGAATATTATTCTGCGGCAAGGCCTCGATCAGCTTCATCACCCTGTCGGCGTCCTCGTTTGCGGTTTTCGTCACCCTGAAATCCACGCTTGCGCCGCGGTATCTGAGAGAAACATAAGTGTCGCCTATCTCGTCGGTAATTTTGTTATATATAGGATTTTGCGCTCCGAGACAGTCGCTGACATAGGAGAGAGTCGCTTCAGGCTGAACGGTCTTTTCCGTTCCGTCCGAAAATACTGCTTTCAGCTCCAGACCGCTGAGGTCAATATCATCTCCGGAAGTGTAGGTGAGCTTATCGGGCTTTTTGCTGATTATCAGTTTGGTCGGCTCATTGTAATTTGAGACCGTCGACATTCCGACAAGCTTGCCCTCGTCGTCATAGCTCATAACGCTGACAACGCTTTCCGCAGGAACAGAGGTCAGACCGACCGTAAATTCATTTTCAAAAGGAAGCTCAAATCTTTTTTCGCCGTTTACATAGACGTAGTATTCCGAAACATTTCCTATCTCGGAGGAAATGTAAAGCGTTGAGCCGTCAAGTCTGAGAGTTGAAGCTCCCGAATTGTTAAGCGCAGAACCGTTCATAGAAGCGTAGAGGGTTTCAAAGCTTGTCATCTGAGAATCGATCCAGTCGATTCTGCGGCTCAGCCAAAGCTTGAAATTGTTAAGGTCATCTTCAAATCCGACATTGGTATTCCATAACCTGTCGTTATTTTCGCCGGATTCTGCGAGCTTTTCCAATGCTTTATCAATATCTCCGCCCGGCTTGAGCATATCCTCAATCAGAGTGTAGCGGTACTCCCTGTATAAATCGTAAAAGGCTTTGACAAACGCAGGATCCTTGATCATACCGGAAAGAAACGATCTGTAAATTCCGCTCCATTTATAATGCGAATAATTGGTTGAGGCATTATCACTGCTGGAATCAAGATCCCAGATCGGGCCTGCGATCAGCTTTCCGTCAACATCTTTATGCATATATGTACTTAACGCCATAAAATCCTGATTCTGGAATATCTCGTTTACCAACGCAAATTTTGCAAACGATTCCAGATCGGCAAGATCGGAGTATCTGACGGTCTGTCCGTTATACTGAGCGCAGAAATCTGACGAAAAAGCAGCTTTTTCAAAAGCGGAATAATAACTGCTTATTTCGTCAAGCATTCCCTTTCCTATTCCTTCGGGCTTGCTTACACGGACATTGCTCCCTCTTTCCGATTTAAAATATGGCTCTTCGATTCCGAAACATTCCAACAAATATCCGCCGTTGGTTTTCGGCAGTTCATAATAATCCGAAATCGTGTAGGTTTGCCCCTTATAGGCAATAAAGCCGTCGGTTACCCAGTCCATATTCGCTTCCATTAGCTCTGCAAGCTCGTCACGCTCGGCTTTCGTCATGGTCTTCTTGTTTGCATTGTATATCGCCTTTGCCGTGTCCTCGGCAATATCATCCCAGTCTGTGATATCAACCCTTGTGTCGCCGACACGAACGTGTTCGCAGAGAAGATAATTGCCGATAACCTTTCCGTTCAACACAACGTCTACCCATTGTGAACTCATTGCGTCAAGTCCCATTCCCGTCGCAAGATCATATATCAGCTTATTCCTTGAAAGCGATGAATCATACGGATTGGAAAGAAGCACCCAATGCTTGTTTTTGCCCATTCCGAGCAAGTTCGACTTGGAGTCCAGCTTGATTTTATACGGCTTTTTGTCGGCAATCCACGTTGAATTTCCGCGTCCTTTTATTTCCAATTTACCGTCATAGAGAACAGAGCTGTCGTTAAATTCCGCATTTCCCTGAAGCTTCATATCAGCTCTGAGTCTCTTTTCCTTAACGACAATATCCTCCCTGTTCTCAGTCTCAATATACATTACGGGAAGCTTGCTGATAAACATATTCGCTGTACCGACAAGCTCTCCGTCAGCACCGTAGACCTCCGCCGTCAGCATAGACTCGATATCGGACTCAACGGGAGTGTAGCTGTCCGTAAAATTACTTATCTCCTCTCCGTCTATGTACCATTTATATAACAGTTCTGCTCCGCCGCCATTAACGGAAACCGTCATAGGCACACCGACCTGAGCGTATTCCTCATTGAAATACACCTTATCGGTATTCTTGGTATATACCTTTTCTGCGTCGCTGTATGCGGCAAAAGAAATAAGCGGTAAACAACCGAAAACGATTGCCGCCGACAGCAAAACCGAAATAAGCTTTTTCATTCTTACAGTCCCCTTTATGTAATATATTTGTAATTATTTTATCAGAAGAATAGTTTAAAGTCAAACTGAGAAGTTATACAAAATCCGCTGTTCGTCATAACGGCTTTGCAGAAATAAATCTTTTTTCCGTCACAACTCCGTCTGCGATTATATCCCATTTTTCCGTTGGTATCTCTCCCTCCCCGAGCAAAAGCATTTCGGGACAAAGCACAAGCTTCACTCCGCCGCAGTCCTCGCAGAAGCGGTCATAGTATCCTCCGCCCCTGCCGAGACGTCTGCCTTTTTCATCGGCGGCAAGACAAGGCAGAAGCACCAGATCAATTTCATTTTTTGAAACAGGGAGACACGTATCGTCAGGCTCATAAATTCCGAATTTGCCCGAGCTGAGCTGAGCCTGATTTTTTATTTCAACGGCTTCCATTATCCCATCGCCGACAATTTTCGGTACGCACAGCCTTTTCCCCGAACTCAGGGCTTTTCCGATAAGTCCCGAGGTGTCCGTTTCCGTCGGCATTGAAACAAAAACAAAAACCGTGTCGGCTTTTTTCCATTGCTCCGTTTTCGTAACAATATCACTCACTCTTGCTCCCCACTCTCTGAATTTTTCAGGTGAGGTGTTTTTTATTTTTTCAAGGCAAACAGACCTCAGTTCTTTCTTATCCATTTTACTGCCCCCTTTCGGAAATTATAACATCATGCCGTTTTTTATGTCAAGAACGCAAAAGAAGCTGCCGCAACGCGACAGCTTCAAAATTTTTATTTTGCTTTTCCTTATGCCTTCAGCTTTATTCCCTTGCTTTCAAGCTTCGCAATAAGCTCATTGACAATAGCCATAACCTCGTCCTTGACGAGAGTTCTTTCGGGATGCGAGAACACGATCCTTATCGTGATGGACTTTCCGTTTGCGTCGTTGTAGGTATCGACAACGGAGGTCTTTTTAACAAGCTCCGAGTTGATGAGCGCAATAGCCTCCTTGATCGGTCTGAACGTGTCGGCAACAAAGGTCACGTCAACCTCGATCGACGGATATTTTGAAGCCTCGGCATACTTGATGCCTGCGTTCTCGGTTTCAACAAGGTCTTTCATATCAACCTCAAGGAAAACAACATTCGCTTTTTTGTCTATATTCTTGAGCACCTCGGGATGAACAACGCCGATCTCTCCGATCTCCTTACCGTCGCAGACGATAGCGTTAAAATTCTTCGGGTGAATATAATTCAGACCTGTCTCCTTCGCCGTGAAAGAAAGGCTCTTGTGCTTGATGTCGTCAACCGCAACCGAAATCATACGGATAAGCTTGAAATAAAGCGTTTCTGTCGTTTCTGTCTTGCTGAACAGGGTGACTGCAAGCTTTTTATGCTCACGGCAAAGGTTATTTTCGTCAATGCCGTCTACAGTGCGTCCTATCTCGAAAATTCCGAATGACGGAGCGTATGACGAATTAGTCTTGATCTGGCAAAGCTGGGTAGGGATCATTGATTTTCTGATAGTCTCAATGTTCGGGTTTGTAGCGTTGAGAAGCTTCACGTTCGGCTCTGTTACAATGCCGAGCTTTTTATATTCGTCGCTGTATTCCCAGATGTAGGAATGAACCTCATGCAGAGAGAACTCCTTGACAAGAATGTCCTTAATCTTGTCCTCAATGCTCTTTTCGGCAAACGGGCGCACGGGATAGAGCGGAGCCGCCGCAGTGTGAACATCAAAGTTATCGTAGCCGTAAATCCTCGTAATCTCCTCGATGATATCCGCCTTGAGGGTAACGTCCTTTGTCGCTCTCCAGCTCGGAACGTCAACGGTGAAGTCGTCGCCGTCAAGCGTAACCTTGAAGCCGAGAGCCGTAAGCGTTTTAACGATAGTCTCGTTGTCAATCTCAATACCTGTGTAGCGGTCAACAAACCTTTTGTCGAAGCTGAGAGTAACCTTGTCAAACTTCTTCGCATACTCATCGGTAAGGGACGAAGTTACCTTTACGCCACCGTCAAAGTCGCTGAGGAGCTTTACAAAACGTGCAACTGCCGTGACCGTCATTTCGGGATCAAGACTCTTTTCATATCTCATTGAAGCGTCCGTTCTGTGGGAAAGACGGGCTGAGGATTTTCTGATTGAAACAGCGTCAAAGGTTGCGGACTCAAGCGTGAGCGAGCTTGTGTCCTCCACGATCTCGGAATCAAGACCGCCCATAATACCTGCGATCGCAACAGGTGTGTTGTCGTTGCAGATCATAAGCGTATTCTCGTCAATATGCCTTTCAACGCCGTCAAGAGTTTGAAACTCAAACGGAGCTTCAAAGCGCTTTATTCTGATTTTTTCAACCTTTCTTGAGTCGAAAGCGTGCATCGGCTGTCCCATTTCAAGCATGAGGTAGTTGGTCAGATCTGCAAGGAAATTGATCGCTCTCATACCGCAGTAAAAAAGACGGATTCTCATATTTGCAGGACTGATTTTTCTTGTAATATTCTCAAACTGAAGACATGAATATCTGTAACACAGGGGATCTTCAATCTTCATATCAACCTTGGGGAGATCCTTGTATTCGGTAAGATCTACGGTGTCAAGCGGCTTGAGAGGTCTGCCTGCAAGTGCGGCAAACTCCCTTGCAATTCCGTAGTGTCCCCAGAGGTCGGGACGGTTGGTAAGCGACTTGTTGTCAACCTCAAAAACAATATCGTCAATTTCCATAACGTCCTTGATATCCGTACCGTTGACAAGGCTTTCGTCAAGCTCCATAATGCCCGAATGGTCATCGCTGATACCTATCTCTTTTTCCGAACAGCACATTCCGCAGGAGGTGTAACCTGCAAGCTCTCTCGGTGTGATCTCAATCTCTCCGAGCCTTGCGCCGACCTTTGCGAAGGCGGTTTTCATTCCGACCTTTACATTCGGTGCGCCGCAGACAACATCGGTGAGCTTTCCGTCGCCTGCGTCAACCTTGAGCAGGTGAAGCTTTTTTGACTCGGGATGATTTTCAACGGACTTTATCTCGGCGACAACAACTCCGCTGACATCGCTTCCCTTATAGAAAATCTCGTTTTCGACCTCGGCGGTGGAAAGAGAAAACTTGTGAATAAGCTCATCAATATCCAAACCCGAAAGATCGACGAAATCCTTTATCCAGTTAATTGAAATAAACATTGTTCTGCCTCCTTATTCGTCGTCCGTGAACTGCTCAAGATTTACAAGAGCGCCGCTGTTGAGATCACGGATATCCTTGACGCCGTACTTCATCATCGCAAGTCTCGTCAGACCGAGACCAAAAGCGAAGCCTGTGTATTCGTCGGGATCAATGCCGCCCTCTCTGAGTACGTTCGGGTGGATCATTCCGCAGGGGCAAAGCTCCAGCCAGCCGCTGTGCTTACACGAGGGACAACCCTCGCCGCCGCAGATGAGGCAGTTGATGTCAAGCTCGAAGCCGGGTTCAACGAACGGGAAGAAGCCGGGACGGAGCCTGACCTTGATATCCCTTTGGAAAACCTCGGAAAGCATTGTTTTCATAAAGAAGATAAGGTTTGAGATGGAAATATCCTTGCCGACCATAACGCCCTCCATCTGGAAGAAGGTGTTTTCGTGGCAGGCGTCGGTGCTCTCGTTACGGAAACAGCGTCCGGGGAAGACGGCCTTGATCGGCTTGCCCTCATTGATAAGCTGATCCTTGTATTTTCTGTAAATAGCGTTCTGAGCCGCAGAGGTCTGCGACTTGAGAAGCTGACCGTTTGTCAGGTAGTAGGTATCCTGCATATCACGGGCAGGGTGAAACTTGGGAATATTGAGCGACTCGAAGCACTCATAGTCCGTAACAACCTCGCTGTAATCCTCAACGGTGAAGCCCATCGACTTGAACACGTTCTCGCACTGACGCTGGACAAGAGTGATCGGATGATAAGATCCTCTTGAAAGATCGGTCGGAACGGAAACGTCAAATTCGGGAGTCATTTCAATTTCTTTTTTAACCGCAAGCTCGTGCAGCTCCTCAGCTTTCTTGCCGATAGCGTCCGCAACGCTCGTCTTAAAGGTATTTATAACCTGTCCCATTTTCTTTTTCTCATCGGGGGAGAGCTTGCCCATTCCCTTGAGGAGAGTTGTGACAAAGCCGCTCTTGCCGAGGAAATTTACACGCAGGGTTTCCAGCTCGGAAGCGTCCCTGACCTGCGAAATGGATTCCTCAAACTTTTTTCTGAGCAATTCAATCTGTTCTGACATTTTATAACCTCCTGATAAAATAAAAACCCGTCCGATAACAAGGCTAAGCCTGTTATGGGACGGGATAAACCGTGGTACCACCCATATTCGGAGAAAAACTCCGCACTCTCTGACCGTCTTGATGCGGACGGGTACGCCCTGCTTAATCACCGCTTTCGCAGGACACTCCGATGCTGAAATTCGTTCCCGACCGTAGGGCGGCGCTCTCAGCCGACGGCTGCCGCTCTCTTGACATACGCTGACGGGAATTACTTACACATCTTCACCGTGTATCGTTCGGGGAATATATTAACATCTTAATTCGTATTTGTCAAGCGGTAATAAAATCGGACTGCCGAAACGACAGCCCGTAAATATTTTTTATGCTCTGTTCTTTTTCTTCGCAACCGTTCTTTGAATAAGCTTGACGATTTCGACAATCGGAATTATCGAAATTGCAAGACCGATTGACGTTGCATACTCGGCAAAGCCGATCGGGGTGAAGCCGAAAGCGTTTGCAAGGAACGGAACTTCGATAACTGCTGTTGTGAGGAGAAGCGAAGCAACCATTGCCGCAAAGAGCGGAACGTTGTGGCTGCCCTTGATGCTCATGGCGATCATCGAGCCTCTCTGTGAACGCATATTCAGCGAATGGAAGATCTCACACATTGACATAGTGAGGAACGCCATCGTCATACCCTGCTCACATTCTGCAATGTTTCTGAATGCCCAGTAGCCTGCCTCAAAGCGTTCGCCGATGAAGAATGCGGCGAGAGTCAAGGCTGTAACAAGAAGTCCCTGATACAGAACGTCAAAACCGAGACCGCCTGCAAAAACTCCGTCGGACGGATCACGGGGCTTGCGGTGCATGATATCCTTTTCGGATTTTTCAAGTCCGAGCGCAAGAGCCGGGAAACAGTCGGTTACAAGGTTGATGAAAAGAAGATGCGGAGCCTTGAGGATTGTGAAGCTCAGAAGCGTTGCAATGAATATCGAGAGAACCTCGGCAAGGTTGGAGCCGAGCAGGAACTGGATCGCCTTACGGATATTGTCGTAAATTCTCCTGCCCTCTTCAACGGCATTGACGATCGTTGCAAAGTTGTCGTCGGTGAGAACCATATCGGCAACGTTCTTCGTAACATCCGTACCCGTGATACCCATTCCTACGCCGATGTCTGCGCTCTTGATCGACGGGGCGTCATTTACGCCGTCGCCCGTCATTGCGGTTATCTTGCCCTTAGCTCGCCATGCGTTGACGATCCTCGTCTTGTGTTCGGGCTGAACACGGGCATAGACAAAGGTATTTTCAACCCTGTCGGCAAATTCTTCGTCGCTGAGAGCGGAAAGCTCTGCGCCCGTCATTGCCTGAGAGGGATCGGAGAGGATACCAAGCTCGGTTGCAATGGCAACTGCGGTATCCTTATGGTCACCCGTTATCATAACGGGAATAATACCTGCACTGCGGCACTCGTCGATAGCCGCCTTGACCTCGGGACGAACCGGGTCGATCATACCCGTAAGTCCTACAAACACAAGCTCGTTTTCAAGGCTTTCGGGAGCAAAATCGGACGGTGCGGAATCGTACTTTCTGAATGCGGCGGCAAGCACACGCAGAGCCTTGTCTGCCATACGCTTGTTTTCCTTTGCGATAGCCGCCTTGATCTCGTCTGTCATCGGAACGATCTTGCCGTCAACATAAGCCGATTTGCAGAGATCGACTACAACGTCGGGAGCGCCCTTTGTATATTGAATAATTCCGTCTGCCGTTTCATGGACGGTGGACATCATCTTTCTGCCCGAATCGAACGGTGCTTCGCCAATTCTCGGGCTGTCCTTTTTAAGTCCGTTTTTGCCGAGACCGAGAGAGATTGCATAGTTTACAAGAGCGGCCTCTGTCGGCTCGCCCGTAACGGTGCCGTCTGCGCCCTCCTCCGCATCGGAGCAGAGAGCCATTGCCGTAGCAAGAAGTGTTTCGTCGCCGTAGTGATCGACAACGGTCATCTTGTTCTGGGTGAGAGTACCTGTCTTGTCGGAGCAGATAATCTGAGCACATCCGAGGGTTTCAACCGCCGTGAGCTTTCTGATGACCGCATTTTTCTTCGACATATTCGTAACGCCGATTGAAAGAACGATCGTAACAACTGCGGCAAGTCCTTCGGGTATAGCTGCAACCGCAAGGCTGACGGCAACCATAAATACATTAAGTACGCTGTTGAAAATGTCGGTGGAATTGCCCGAAGTGAATATATCACGCTGCATAAACAGGGTGAATGCGAAAATGAATACGCAGATGCCTAGAACAAGGAAGGTAAGCACCTTTGAAAGCTGAGAGAGCTTCTTCTGGAGCGGCGTCTGACCGTCCTCCGCCTGGGTGATAGCGTCGGCGATCTTGCCCATTTCCGTGCCCATACCCGTTGCCGTTACAACAGCTTTACCTCTGCCGTAAACAACGGAGCTTCCCATATAAGCCATATTTTTTCTGTCGCCGAGCGGAATATCGTTTCCGTTTTCAACTCCGAGAGCGGCGATCATCTTGTTGACGGGAACACTTTCTCCTGTCAGAGCCGCCTCCTCGATCTTGAGGCTTGCGCTCTCAAAAATTCGGCAGTCGGCAGGAACTGCGTCGCCCGCTTCAAGAACGATAACGTCGCCGACGGTGAGATCCTCGCTCTTAACCGTCATAATTCTGCCGTCTCTAATGACCTTTGAGGTCGCCGCACTCATTTCCTGCAGGGCTTCGATGGCTTTTTCCGCCTTGCTCTCCTGCAAAACGCCGAGAACGGCATTGATGAGAACAACGACGAGAATGATTACCGTGTCGGTCGGGAAAGCGGTTGCGCCCGTCATTTTCCCCTCATAAACCGTTGACACGGCGGAGATGACAGCCGCCACGATGAGAATAATTATCATCGGATCGGAAAGCTGTTCAAAAAATCTTTTTACAAGAGATTTTGATTTTGCCTGTGCAAGCTTGTTTTTTCCGTTCTTTTCAAGTCTGCTCGCGGCTTCGGACTCTGAAAGTCCCTGCTCGGAGCTGCCTGTTTTTGAAAAAACCTCGCTCACATCTTCAAGATAGAATTTCAAAAGATTACCTCCTTTGTAAAATAAAAACCTTTGACAGACTGATGTCCGCCAAAGGTCTTGCTTCAAATACGAATGATCGCATAGGTCTGCTGCCAGCTGGAAGCGGCTGAATATCTTGAGCCGTTGCAGCGGCTGGTGACAGCAGATGGGATAATCCCATAGCTACTCCCCAATGGGTTGTAAGATTATAATATCATAACAAAGAATTTTGTCAAGCAAATTTCATTATTATATATACATTTTTATGATAAAGTATAACCACCTGTGCCGGAACGTTTTATACTCCGAGACCTCTGCCCTTGACGCCGGTAATATCTTTTACCACCTCGCCGGCAATTATGAGTCCGACCACAGAGGGTACGAAAGCCGTGCTTCCGGGAACCTGTCTGCGCCGGGTGCATTTCCTTGCCGTTCCGGGAGGGCAAATACAGTGCTGACGGCAGCTTATCGCCATATCGTCTATCGGTGTTATCGGAAGCTCCTTTGAATAAACCACCTTGAGCTTTTTAATCTTTCTTTTTTTCAGCTCGGTACGCATTACCTTAGCAAGCGGGCAGACCGAGGTCTTGAAAATATCCGTCACTTCAAAGGCGGTAGGATCAACCTTGTTTCCCGCTCCCATAGAGGATATTATCGGGGTTTTCGTCCTGTTTGCATTCTCGACCAGGGCAAGCTTTCCCGTCACGGTATCAATCGCATCTACGATATAATCGTACTGCGAAAAATCAAACTGATCCGCAGTATCGGGAGTATAAAAAACCTGATGCTTATTCACGACCGCATCGGGATTTATCTCCGCTATCCTTTCGGCGGCAACATCGACCTTGTACCGGCCGACCGTTTTCCTTGTCGCATATATCTGACGGTTGATATTTGTAAGGCAGACCTTATCGTCATCAATAAGATCGAGAGTGCCCACTCCCGACCGTGCGAGAGCCTCTGCGGTATATCCGCCGACTCCGCCTATTCCGAAAATCGCAACACGGGATTTTTGCAGTTTTTCCATGGCTTCTTTGCCGTAAATAAGCTCAGTTCTTGAAAATTGATTCAGCATAGTTTCATTCCTCAAATAATTTGCTATTTTACTTCTTAACGTTTCCTATGTCGGTTACAATTCTGTAGCCTGCCGACAGAACACGTCTTTCAAGACAACCTCGGCACTGAGCCGCCTCCTCGCCCGTACATATCTTGTTTTCATAGAGAGCGTAAAGCTTGCGCACGCTTACAGGCGACAAGTTCGGCATAACGACATTTGCTCCGGCTTTCAGTCCAAGCTCACGTCCCTGCGGATGAATTGTACCGAGCGCAGTTGTTGACGGAATGAGCGCATAGGGGAACATCAGCCTGAGTATCGAAATCAAACGCAAGGTTGTGTTCAGCTCGCCGCTTTTAAACTCGGCAAACGGTGTTTCTGCATGGGTGATGTACGGCCCTATACCTATCATATCAGGCTGAAGCTCCTGCAAAAAGCGCAGATCGGCAACAAGGTTTTCCGTCCTCTGATACGGAGAACCCACCATAAAGCCCGATCCTACCTGATAACCAATCTCTTTCAAATCAAACAGACAGCGTTTGCGGTTTTCAAGGCTCATCGAGTCGGGATGAAGCTTTCCGTAGTGAACGCTGTCGGCTGTTTCGTGCCGCAGAAGATATCGGTTTGCCCCTGCGTCAAAATACGCCTGATAGCTCTCTCTCGGCTTTTCCCCTATCGAAAGAGTAATGGCACAGTCGGGGAAGCGTGAGCGTATCTCCGATACGATATCGCATATTATTTCATCAGTATAATGAGGATCCTCTCCGCCCTGCATAACAAAGGTACGGAATCCGAGACGGTAGCCCTCGTCACAGCAGGAGAGTATCTCCTCCTTTGTAAGACGGTATCGCTCGGCACAGCGGTTATCACGTCTTATTCCGCAGTAATAGCAGTTGTTGCGGCAGTAATTCGTAAATTCTATAAGACCTCTGATATATACCTCGTCGCCGTAGTTTTCTCTGCGCCTGATATCGGCAGCATCGGCAAGAGGCTCATTGAAGCAGTCGTTTTCAATCAGCGACTTTAGCTCGTCATCGGAAACATCTCCGAGATCAAAGAGTTTTTTTGTGATGTCACAACCGTTCATTCCCTCACCTCCATATACCTATTAAAACGATAGACTTTTTATATTATACAAAAATATGAGCTAAAAGTCAACAATTACGTCCCCATAGTTATTTTATATGCAAATGTTATCAAATCGTTTGATTTTCCTTGAAATATTTAAGTTTATAGGTTATACTTTATTTCAAGGGAATTGAAAGGAGAAACAATGCATTACATCATAATGGATCTTGAATGGAACAATGCCTATGTTCCAAAGACCAAAAGCTTTATGAACGAAATAATCGAAGTCGGTGCAGTCAAGCTCGACGAAAAGCTTGAAAACATCGGCGAATTTTCCCGTATTATAAAATCAAGAATAGGAAAAAAAATCAGAAGCAATATAAGAAAGCTCACGCACATCACCAACGACGATATGCGAAGCGGAGATCCGTTTGAAACGGTAATGCAAAAGCTTGAAGAATGGATCGGCGACGATGACAGCGTTATTCTCACATGGGGCAACAGCGATATCAGGGTTATAATTGAAAACTTCCGTTTCCTCGCAGGGCGTCAGACCGTCCCCTTTCTGAAAAACTATACCGATGTTCAGCGTTATTTTCAGATCAAAAAAGGAATCCCCGTTGACAAACAGCTTGGACTTTTCAATGCGGCGGCTGAAATCGGAATGGATCCCGATGATTTTTCCCACCACAGGGCGCTTGACGACAGCCTGATCGCTGCGGAATGCTTCAGGAGTGTTTTTTCCGAGGATTTTTCCAAATATATTTTACGCTGTGACGGTGAATTTTATGAGAGGCTGTTTTTCAAGCCTTATCCTATCAGCAATATCAACAGTCCTCTCGTTGACAAAAGCCTTCTCGGCTATTCCTGCGAGGACTGCGGAGTAAAGGGCACCCTGCTCGTAAACTGGCGATATTCCAATCAGTATTTCCGTGCAACATATATCTGTCCTCAATGTAAGAAAAAGGTTCGGGTTGCTGTCAGATTTAAAAAGTATTTTGACCGCCTTGATACAAGAAAAACGGTTACTCTCATTACCGAGGACGAACAGCCCGTGCTTATACAAAATGGCCTTGAATGATTTATTCGAGGCCTTGTTTTTTGTATAAACCGTAAAATATGAACAAATTTTTAATAACCGATTGACAAACCCCTGTTTTCGTTATAGAATAAGTCGAACTCTTTAAGAGCGGTACAGTGATGCCGACAAGAATTTTACATGAAGCAGAGTCGAATCTGCATATATTTTTATGTAATTTTGTGTCTTGCCGCACTGTGCGACAGGGCATTTTCTTTTTTCGGAGGTTCAGCATGAACAAACAGATCATGGACGAAGCGGCTCTCAAACGTGCCGTGATGAGGATCTCGCACGAAATTATCGAAAAGAACAAGGGAACGGAAAATATCGTGCTTGTCGGGATCAAGCGTAGGGGTATTCACCTCGGTCAGATGATCCGTGACAACATTATGAAGATCGAAGGGATAGAAATCCCATTTCAAACTCTTGATATCCATTTTTACCGTGACGACCTGACCACGGAGTCGGACTCCCCGGTTTATAAAGAGGAAAACAACACCTTTGAGGTCACGGGGAAGAAAATAATCCTCGTTGACGATGTTATCTATACGGGCAGAACGGTCAGAGCGGCTATCGACGCTATCTTCACAATGGGCAGACCGTCACAGATTCAGCTTGCCATCCTTATTGACAGAGGACACCGTGAGCTTCCGTTCAAGGCGGATTACATCGGCAAGAGCATACCGACCTCAAGGAATGAAACGGTATCGGTCAAGATTGAATGTCTTGACGGAGAAACAGGTGTTGACCTTCTGACCGACTGAGTATTTAGGCGTTCTCAAGGACGCTTTAAATAAAAGCAGCCGATCTGACGATCGGTAGAAAAAAACGGAGGTATATCAAATGAAACTCACCTATGACATTAAAGACAAGCCGAAATTCGGTCAGTTGATCGTGTTCGCATTCCAGCAGCTTCTTGCTATCCTTGCGGCAACGATCGTTGTTCCCGTAATTGTCGGCCACGACATGAGCCAGGCGGCAGCACTTTTCGGCGCAGGCGTCGGCACAATCATCTATCTTCTTTTCACAAAGTTCAGAAGCCCCGTTTTCCTCGGTTCTTCCTTCGCTTTCCTCGGCTCAATGGCAGCAGCCTTTGCAGGCGGTGTTTCAGCCGCTAAGGGATATGCCGGTATGATCATCGGTGCTGCGCTGGCAGGTCTCGTTTACGTTGTAATTGCAATCGTTGTTAAGGTTGCAGGCGTAAAGTGGGTTGACAAGCTCATGCCCAAGCAGGTTATCGGACCGACAGTTTCAATCATAGGTCTTTCACTTGCAGGTGCGGCAATAAACGACCTTACGGCAGGTAAGGTTATGAAAGAAGTTGTTTCTCAGGAAATTGTTGACGGCGCAATCGTTGACGTTACAAGCCTTGTTTCCTCCGCAAACGTTCTTCTTTGCGTCCTCTGCGGTCTTATCACCTTCCTTGTTGTAACGATCTGCTCTGTTTACGGCAAAAAGACAGCAAAGCTTATTCCGTTCATCATCGGTATTCTTGCAGGCTATGCGGTTGCGGCTGTTTTCACGGTAATCGGTATCAAGACAAACGATACTTCTCTCCAGATCATCAACTTTGAAGCTTTCAAGGCAATCACTCCCGCAACAATTTTTGCAGTTCCCAAGTTCACATCTTTAGAGGCAATAAAGAACGGCGGTTTCTCCGAGCTTGACGGCTCATATATCGCATCAATCGCAATGGCATACGTTCCTGTTGCTTTCGTTGTATTTGCAGAGCACATTGCCGACCACAAGAACATTTCATCAATCATCAACAAGGATCTCCTTGAGGATCCCGGTCTCCACAGAACACTTCTCGGTGACGGCGTAGGTTCAATGGTCGGTGCTTTCTTCGGCGGCTGTCCGAACACCACTTACGGCGAGTCAATCGCTTGTGTTGCTATCACAGGTAACGCTTCCGTTGCTACAATCCTCACAACAGCAATTATGGCAATCGCAATCTCATTCTTCAATCCGTTCGTAATCTTCCTCGGCTCAATTCCGAACTGCGTAATGGGCGGCGTTTGCATGGCTCTCTACGGCTTCATCGCTGTCAGCGGTCTCAAGATGATCAAGAATGTTGATCTTGACGATAACAGAAACCTCTTTGTTGTTTCGTCAATCCTCATCGCAGGTATCGGCGGTCTTGCTCTCACATTCGGCAAAATCACAATCACTTCAATCGCAACCGCTCTCATCCTCGGTATCATCGTAAACCTCATCCTTTCCAAGAAAGGCAAGAAAGCGTAAGCTATTAAGCTAAATGCAATAATTAAGACTGCCGGCGACGGCAGTCTTTTTTTGTGAAAAGTTTGTTGAAATAAAAGCTCAAACGTATTATAATATTTTCAAATCCGTCGGACGGAATGCAGAGAGGGTGGGCAAATGAAAACGTGTTACATAATTTCCGCAGTCGAGATGAAAAATAATTTTCCGTCACCCAATGCGGACGATCTTGTGATTGCGGCGGACGCCGGTTATCTCAATCTGCAAAAAGCAGGCATAAAGCCCGACGTTATCATCGGCGATTTCGATTCGGCAAAGAAGCCCGAAACCGACGCTCAGGTCGAAGCCTTTCCCGTCCTCAAGGACGATACCGACACGATGCTTGCGATTCGCTACGGATTTCGGAGCGGATATAACCGTTTTGAGATTTACGGCGGCATTGGCGGTGAACGCACAGACCATACCGTTGCGAACATTCAATCGCTTGCCTACATTGCCGAGCACGGCGGAAGCGGCACGCTCATCGGTGAAAACGAACGCTTCACTGTGATTAAAAACTCCTCGGTTACGCTTCACTCCGAAAAGGGTAAAACGCTTTCTGTTTTCGCCTACGGCGGAATTGCCGAGGGAGTGTCAATAAAGGGTGCTGTGTATGAAAGCGACAGCCTTGAGCTTTCTCCGTTCTTCCCTCTCGGCATCAGCAACAAATTCAAAGAGGACACAGCAACCGTCGGAGTAAAAAAAGGATATATACTTATCAAGTGGTAATACAGAGTGAAAACAGGTTTATTAAACCTTTCAAGGCTTCCCCTCAAGGGGAAGCTCCGCCGAAGGCGGTGATGAGGTGGAAAGTTAGATTTTAGATATTAGACGATAAAAAATAGCTTGTAGAAACTGTCTATAATCTAACATCTAAAATCTAATATCTTCTTTTACACCTCATCCGCCACAACCTACGGTTGTGCCACCTTCCCCTCAAGGGGAAGGCTAAAAAGCTTGCTGAAACCATATCCGCCTCCCCTTGTTGCAAGGGGAGGTGTCGCATTTATGCGACGGAGGGGATAAGTTCAGACAAATAGATTTCGAGAAGACATAAGTCTTTCGACAATCCCTCAGTCAGCTCCCCAATAGTGGAGCCAAAACGGTCTCCTCTGAATCTAAATCGACTGCAAACCTATCCTTTTCGGATTGCTTGCAGTCGATTTTTCCGTTTTGTTTATTTAAAAAAGATTTTGATTTCGTGTTCGCCCGGCTCGGTTTGGAAACGGACGACTCCCTTTCTTTTGATTTTAATTTTCTCGCCGTCAAGCTCCGCATATTTTGGAACGGACGGAACGAATATTTCAGTCTTTGCCTTTGTTTCTTCGCTCTGTTTAAATTCAAGAGTAAAGGAATTTTCCTCTCGGTCAAAGCGGTAACGCTCAATCTCTCCGGTTACCGCAACAGGATGCGGTCGGGTGAGCACATCATTATAAAGCTCCGTTTCCCTCAGACCGTCGAAGTATGCCCAGTAGGTGTTGCTCCACTTGTAGGCATCGAAAAGATCAAGCAGAAATTCAATGTGCGGAAACCACTCGTTGCCCTCGGCAAAGCCGCCCCATTCTCCAACGATAACGGGAGTACCGAGCCTTAGCTGAGAACGTCTGTGCTCGGCAAATATCGAGCCGACACGGTCGTTGCTGGCGTATTTATATGACGGAGTGTCAACCATAAAATCATAGGCATGGGGAGAAAAAATGACGTTGTTGTCCGTCTTGCCCGAAAGCACGGGACGGGGACACGAATACGGTATTCCGAGGTTGGAATAATAGCTGTTTTCCATAAAAACAAATTTATCGCTGCCGCACCGTCTTGCCGCTCTTGTCATTTTATTGATGAACGGGAAGTATTTTTTTGTGTCAAAGGTTTTTATGATATCATCTGCGGCACTTGTAATTTTGCGCAGGTGCTTGCTCGTATAAAGATCAAGCACTCTCGCAGGATCCTCACTTTTTGTTGCAAGCTCAATAAGCTTTTTCTTTGAGATAGTTCCGTCAAAAACCGTTGTCGAAACGAGCTTTTTTATCAGCTCTCTGAACGCTTTTCCACCGCTTTTTCCGGGGAAAGGCTCATTGAAAAAGTCGAAACCGATGACAGTGGGATGATCCTTAAATTTTCCGATTACATAAGACCACATTTCTTCAAAATAAACCTGCAAGCCCTTACCGTTTATTTTTTGATCGTCCCAAAACGCGTCGAAAGCGTGATGCACGGCTCTGCCCCAGAAATACCCCTCAGCCCAGACTATTTTTGTCGGCTGATATTTATATTTGCCCGTCAGCGTAGCCCATTTCGGCGCTCCGTCTCCGCAGAGAAGGCTTGAACCCGAAAAAAGATCCTGGTGCATATCGAGAAAAACGTAAACTCCTGCTTCTTTGCACTCGTCAAGGATATTGCCGATAAAGCCGAGATATTCCTCGTTGTATTCGCCCGGCTTAGGCTCGATCGCATCCCATGTAAGTCCGAGCCGTATCAGATCCATTCCGTGCTCTTTAATGTCGGCGGCAAGTCCCTTTTCCCAAAGCTCGCCGTAGGTTCTGCTTTTGCCCTCCTCGTATCTGCCCTTGTCGCAGACGTTTATTCCCGTCAGGATTCTTTCACGTCCGTGAGAATCGACTATTCGTGTTCCTTTTACAGTCAGCTTATCCATTTTTGCCTCCTTTGTTTTTGCGCTGTTCCTTTGCCTTGGCGGCATATTCTCTGCGCTTTGCTTTAAGCTCCTCTGCCTCTGCAAGTCGGCGGTTTATTTCCTCCTCGTTGCGTTTCTTTGATTCCTCGTAGCCTTGCTTTATGTCCTCGTAGTGCATATAGTTTTCACGCTGTATAAGAAGCTTTTCTGCCTCAAGATAAGGCTTTGCGGCACGGGTATAAATTGAATTTTCGTCCGTGACCTCTTTGATTTTTTTGCGGACGGTTTCACGCTCTTTTCTAAGCGATTTTATTTTTTCTTTCGCTGTTTTTTCCGCTTCCTTGTCGTGCTGTTTTGAAGCTTCACGAAGCGCATTGACGGTTTCCTTTATTTCTGCGTCAAAGGCGTCCTCCTTTTCAAACAGCCGGTCGAAAATTCTGACGTCAAATTTTTCTATTCCGTCGGAATAATGCTTTTTGAGAGTTTTTTGAGAATCCTTTATCATTCTGACTCTGTTTATTTCATTTCGGCGGATTTCTTTTTCGGCATCGGTGTTTTTCGGCAAGCTCTTTGCCGCTTTCATCGAAGGAATTTCAAGAGAATAAAGACCTTCAAGTCCTGCGTCAAAAATCTTTTTCGCTTCTTCAACCTGAGACTTCACCGCCTCGGTTTCAAACTTGTTTATCTCATTGACAACGAACTGTGCAATCTCGATTTTTTCGTTTCGCTCTTTCAGCTTTTTGTATTCTTCCTTTGCCTTTTTAACGGCAGCCTTGTCTTTTGTTTTCTTTGCCTTTTTTATCCCGTCCTTTGTCGGCTTGACCGTGTCCTGACCGTAATAGAGCTTTGATTCCTCGATTATGTCGATCGCTTCAACGAGTGCGGCGTCGGACAGAACTCCGTTTCCGTAGTCCTCAAACAATGCCCTTATTTTAAGTACGGTCACCATCGCTTTCTGCTTGATCTCTGTCAGATCATAGAAGAAATACGGAATAACATTGAGTGACGCTCCGACCGTTGCGGCGATAATCAGCACGCTGCAAATATTCTTGAAATACATCGGATCGGAAAGCACCTCATAGACGTTGCTTCCGTCAAAGCCGAGGCTTCTTGCAACCTCCTCGTTGAGTCCTGCACGGTCATAAAGCTCGGGCAGAGCCGAGTTGGTGAGGAGCGTGATAAAGCTTCCGATCGCACCGACGGCAACAAACATTCCGTCAATTCGCTCGCCCGTGACATACTGCTGATAGTCTCTTATATCGCCGTTTACGCCGGGAGTAAGCAGGGTTACGGCGTGAGCCGCCATATAGTTAAAGAAGAAGCAGAACATCAGCGGCCAGATAATATGTGACAGGTCGCCGTAACGGATTATCGGCAGCATCAGAATGATGAAAATAACATTGATGATATTGCTTATGACGAGAATTTTTCTCTTGCCCATAATTCTGATCAGAAACGGAATGAACAGCATAGGCCAGAGAGAGGCGTTTCCTCTGATGGTTATAATAAGGGAATACTCCGCCGCACTGCAGGCGTCCTGATAGCTGTAAAGCCAGTCCATAATACTTTGAACCGCATTTTCAAGAAAAGCAACCCATGTCGCAAGAGAAATAATCCAGAAATATTTGTTTCGGACAACGGCTCTGAGAGCGTCCATAAATTTTATTTTTATCGTATGTGTTTTTGCCTGTACGATTTTCTCCTCGGTATTGAAATAGGCAAGAAGTCCGAGGAAAAATCCGAATACAACCATCGGCGGATAAAAAGTTCTGTAAATCCTGATATCAACGAGTGTGTTTTCTCCCGTGATTGCCCTTGCCACAAGGGGAAGAATAATATTTCCGAGCGTCGGTGCAAAGGAATTTACTACGGACTTTATCGAGGTGACGTCGCTGCGCTCGATGGTATTCGGCGAAAGAACGTTTATGATGCTTACGTCTACATCATAGTAGAACATATAGAAAAATTGCAGACCGACGTTGTAGAGCAAAACCGTCAGACACTTCGCAAACATCGACATCCGTTCATAAGGCATGAAAACAAAACCGATCGTCAGTATGGCGGTCGGGATACCCATAGACAGAATGAACGGACGGTATCGACCCTTTTTACTTCTTGATGAGTCGATTATTTTACCTCTGAGCGCCGTCAGCGGAAAGCTGATTATAACGCTGAGAAGATAAATTATGTAAAGAGGCTTCGGCGCAATACCGATCGTGTTGCTCAAAAGGGTATTGCCAATGCTGATTATCATATTCTGAGCGCAGAAAACAACGAACTGTATTCCCAATCCGCCGACTGCAAGAGATACAATCTCCCTGAACGACATATACCGTCCCACCGGAGGCTTCTTCCAGTAAACTCTGATATCGTCGCAGAGCTCCGCCGCTTTTTCTTTGATATTCATTCGCATCACCTCGTAGATACTTATAAAAGGATTATATCATAGCGGCATATAAAAGTAAATCGGAACATTACATAAAAAACCACCCCGATTTTTTCACAAATCGGAGTGCGTAAAGTTTTTATTCAAATATTTTAAGACCAAGCTCATATAGCAGCTCGTTAATCTCAATGACTGTCAATTTGTTTTCAAGAGCAAAAAGAACAACGTTGTCCCTTTTGTTTTTTGCATAAAGAAGCGGAGCCGAACATTCAAGCAAAAAATGCTGAGACTCCTCGGCAGTCATTCCGAGACCGAAGCAGAACATCAACAGCTTGTCCCTTGACGGAGTTTTCGTTCCCGAAAGGATTTGATATGCGTAGTGCCTTTCAATGCCCGAACGGCGAATAACATCGGCTTTGACAAGCTTTCTTTTTTGTATTTCATCATTCAAAATCTCAAAAGGCTTTTTGTTGGAAAAGCTTATCTCATTGTCGTTGATATATTCGTTCAGGCTGTTACATTTTTTCAGCATTTCCTGTAGTTGCGCCGTGGTTTTTTTCATGTTATAATACTCCTATCTTAAAGGATGGCGGTGATTATTTTTGAGCGAGCTTTCTCAGCGTTATGAACAGTGGAACATAAAAGAGCTGAAACGGATCAATGAAAAGTCGGTGATCGTCTTTGACGAAAGAAGCGGAGAAATAATGATAAAAAAGCGAGTTGACACCGATAATCTTCCCGTTATGCAGAAGCTTTGCCTGATACGTCACAAAAATCTATCCGCCGTATTAAAAGTTACGCAGGAGGACGGGGATTACTTTTCCTATTCCGAATTTGTTTCGGGCAGGTCAATACAAAATCTGATTGACAGCGGAACAATCTTTGATGAAAAAGAAGCGGTGAGAATAATTTCCGAGGTGTGCGACGGACTTGAAGTCCTGCACAAAAACGGAGTGATACACCGTGATATTACCGCCTCCAATATTATCCTATCTTATGACGGCAATGTCAAGATAATTGATTACGGTATTTCGAGATTGCCTAAACATAATGCCTCCCGTGATACATACATTCTCGGCACGGCAGGATATGCCGCTCCGGAGCAGTTCGGTTTTGCACAGAGCGACGAAAAAACCGATCTGTATTCGGTCGGAGTTCTGCTTAACGTTATGCTCACCGGAGCATTTCCGAGCGAAAAGCTTTATCCCGGGAAGCTCGGAAAAGTCATTTCACGCTGTACTGCCATTGATTCGGAAAAAAGATACAAAACGGTCAAAGAGGTCAAATCAGCCATAAGAGGCAAAAAAGAGAAAAACAAATCCGCAAAGGGATTTCCCGGCTTCAGGACAAAAAATAAAATTATCCGAGCTGCAGCTGTTATCCTTTATGCCACCATTTTGTTTTTTGAAATCGCTTTTGCATGGGTTGTATATTCAAATGCGGGATTATTGCATATGATTATTCAAATCATACTTTCTGTCGTAATCTTTGCGCTGATTATATTTATGATTTTTGATCCGAATAATATTTTGTCAAAATCAAAGCTTGCTTCGAGCGTCAGCGAACAGTCGTTGACAACGATAAAGGTTGTTGTTTCGACTTTTCTGATTTTGTTTGGGTTTTTATCAACGGTTTTTCTTTGCTGACTTTCGTTCAAGCACTAAACGGTTTATATCGAAACGCACCGATATAAACCGTTTAATTGTTATGTTATTTCGCCTTACTTAGAAATTAAATGTCTTTGTTACTTTTGTATCGTCAAAGCTCCACATCAAGCCGACTTCAACATCAACAGCCGACGAGGTATCGTTAAGCTTGTAAGCTACCTGAACGTCAATCGTAACACCCGGCTTGATTTCCTTAGACTGATTGTTGTTCTTATCAAAACTTTCATCCATAAGGAAATAGACGTGTTCGGCCTCAACGCCGTTTTGATATGCATGATCGGTAAAAGTGATGTCAAAAGCCGCAGATTCTTTCGCATTGTTGGTAAAAGCGTATGTTACTACTGCAACAGGGTCGCCGTTATAATCCTTGTCAAGCTTACAGCTTTTGATCTCGATCTTGTAATCTCCAAGCTCGGAGGCTTTCTTTTCTTCGCTCGTGACAGAGCCTGCGGATTCGGTTGTGCCTGATTCACCCGATGTATCGGAATTTCCTCCCCCTGCGGCAACGGCAATAATAACCACCGCAA
>JAEDFL010000029.1 GCA_016292785.1 Clostridiaceae bacterium
CCGAGCGTCAGACGGAAATACTTCGTATCGCAATTAAGACGGGATGCAAGCTCAAAACCTCACCGAGCCTTTTGGAAATGGCGGATATGTCCCAAGGAGGCGGAAGAATCCGTGATGTTAACATCACCGACCTTCTTTCCCGTCCCGAGGTTGAGCTGAACAAAGATGTTTGCAGTTATCTTAATGACCAGGTCGTTCTTGTTACCGGCGGAGGCGGTTCGATCGGAAGCGAGCTTTGCCGTCAGGTTTCAAAATATCATCCGAAAAAGATCGTTGTTTTTGATATATATGAAAACAGCGCATACCTTCTTAAACAGCAGCTTGACGCCTTCCATAAAGGCAAGCTTGAAATAGATATAAGAATAGGCTCCGTCAGAGATCCCAAAAGACTCAGAGAGGTCTTTGACGAGTTCCACCCGTCAATCGTTTTCCATGCGGCGGCGCACAAGCACGTTCCTCTTATGGAGGATAGTCCCAAGGAAGCTGTCAAGAACAATGTTTTCGGAACGTTTAACGTTGCAAGCATTGCCATTGAATATAACGTAAAACGATTTGTAAATATCTCCTCGGACAAGGCTGTCAACCCTGCAAACGTTATGGGTGCAACAAAGAGAATAACCGAGATGATCGTTCAGTATTTTGAACGCAAATGCAACAACAGCACTATCTTTGCTGCAGTTCGTTTCGGCAATGTTCTCGGCTCAAGCGGAAGCGTTATTCCGATCTTTACCGAGCAGATTAAAAACGGAGGACCGGTTACGGTAACCCATCCCGATATTACAAGATATTTTATGACCATTCCCGAAGCGGCTCAGCTTGTTGTTCAGGCTGGCGGTCTTGCCAAGGGCGGAGAGATTTTTGTTCTCGATATGGGTGAGCCTGTCAAAATTGTCACCCTCGCCGAAAACCTGATTATGCTTTCGGGATATAAGCCCTACACAGAGATCGAAATAGAATTTTCGGGACTTCGTCCGGGCGAGAAGCTCTATGAGGAGCTTGTCCTTGAGGAAGAAAGCAGCGAGAGAAAAATGACTGCGAATAACAAAATTTTTGTCACTAAGCCGGTTGAGATGGACGACAAACTTTTTGAAAGCCAGCTTGAAAAACTTAAAAACGCAGGAGAAAGAGAAGTAAGGGGTATTATTAAAGAGATAGTTCCGAACTATCACGAAGCAGAATAAAAATGAAAAAATCTTTTGAGAGAGTGGGATCAGATGTATAAGTACATAAAGAGGTCACTCGATCTGATTACGGCGCTGTTTCTTGTGATAATTCTTTCCCCCATAATGCTGATTGCGGCAATACTGATTGCGGTCAACAGGGACGGACCGATACTTTTTAAACAGGAAAGGCCCGGAAAAGACGGAAAGATCTTTACCGTTAATAAATTTCGCACAATGTCAACGGTGCTTCGGGATAAAAACGGAAACGAACTGAGCGACTTTGACAGAATGACAAAAATAGGCAACATTCTTAGAAAGACAAGCGTTGATGAGCTGCCCCAGCTTTTTAACATAATTAAAGGTGAAATGAGCTTCATCGGTCCGAGACCGCTCCTCAAGGAGTATCTTGAGCTTTATTCACCCGAACAGATGCGCCGTCATGAAGTTCTGCCCGGAATTTCCGGATGGGCGCAGGTCAACGGACGCAACACTCTGACATGGGAAGAAAAATTTGCCTATGATGTTTATTATGTTGACCATTACAGCTTTAAAATGGATATGAAGATTTTTATCAAGACAATAGAAAATGTTGTCAGTCAGGACGGAATAAACAGTAATTCAGAAAATACAATGGAAAAATTTCAGGGAAACAGGGAAACGGTATAAAGAAAGGATGCTTCGCAATGAAAAAAATTCTTTATGTTGCTACGGTTGCGGAGCATTTTTATTATTTCCATTTGCCCTGTTTCAAGCTGTTTAAAGAAAAAGGCTGGCAGGTTGATGTTGCCTGCGGAGGCGAAAGAGAGCTGCCTTTTTGTGACAACAGATTTAAGATTTCCATCAAACGCTCGCCCGCCGACAAGGAAAATTTAAAGGCATATAAAGAGCTGAAAAAAATTATCCGCGACGGCGGCTACGATATCATTCATTGTCATACGCCGATGGGCGGTATACTTGCCCGAATTGCCGCAAGAGGCGAGAGGAAAAAGGGAACAAAGGTGGTTTATACAGCACACGGCTTCCATTTTTATAAGGGTGCGCCGGCTCTTAACTGGCTTGTTTATTATCCGATCGAGCTTGTTATGTCGGCAATGACAGATTGCCTGATTACGATAAATGACGAGGATTTCGCTTTTGCGAAAAAACACCTTAAAGCGAAGAAAACCGTCAAGGTGAACGGAGTCGGTTACAACAGCGATAAGTTCTTTAGGATCTCCGATGACGAGAAGCGAAAGCTTCGCAGCGAAAAGGGCTTTTCGCAGGAGGAAACTCTGCTGATCTACGTTGCGGAAATGAATGAAAACAAAAATCAGTCTATGCTGATCAGGGCGATGAAAAAACTGACGGAGGACGGCGGCAATTATAGGCTGCTTATTGTCGGCGCCGACAATATCTCGGGAAAATATGTTTCGCTTGCAAGTGAGCTTGGCGTTTCCGACCGTGTGGATTTTCTCGGACACCGTGAGGATGTCTGCACACTTGTTCAGCTCAGCGATATTGCCGTTGGCTCAAGCTTGCGTGAGGGCTTGCCCGTTAACGTGATGGAGGCAATGGCTTGCGGCCTTCCCGTTGTTCTCTCGGACAACAGGGGACACCGTGCGCTCTGCCGTGACGGATATAACGGTTTTGTTGTTGCACCGAATGACGATGAAGCAATGGCAAAACGAATAAAAAAACTGAAAGAGGACAGACCTCTTTACAATACGATGTCTGAGAATGCTGTCGGTTTCATAAAGACTTTTTCAAAGGAAAATGTAATAGAGGAACTGAAAGCGGTTTACGAATCATTGGAATGAATCCACCGTGACCGTCTTGGGAAAGGTACAGAATGATTAACTTCAATTTTGACTTTTATGAAATAATTGTATGGGTTGCCACGTTTCTTTTGTGTATGATAGCTGTGGCGGCTCGTTCCTTTCCGCTCAGAGCAAGAGGCGGTCTCGGTCAGCCCTTGCCAAATCCGATCGCTTTGATTTTACCGATTGCTTTCTACGTTACCTTTGCAGGACTCAGAAGAACTATCGGAGACACATATTTTTATATGTATTCGTTTGAAAATATGCCCGATAATAATGCGGTAGAAATCCAAACGATTTTGGACGGAAATATGTTCGCATTCATCCAGAACATTATCAGAAACCAAACGGACGATCCGCAGGTTCTGATTTTCGTCTGTTCGGCAATTGCCTTGATTCCGACGTTGATTATAATCTATTACTACTGTACTCCGATTGAGCTGGGCATATTTATGTTTTTCACTTACGGATATCTCGGCGGTATGATGGACGGAATGAGACAGTATATGGCTGCGGCAATTGTACTGCTGGGCACAAAATATCTTTTTTCAATCAAGCGAGGCTCGATTTTCAAGTATGCTGTTTTTGTAATAATAGCTTACTTTATGCACAGCAGTGCGTTGATGATGCTGGCAGTATACATTGTAGTCAGAAGAAAGGCATGGGAAAAAAGCTCCTACGTTCTCTTGTTCGGTAGCGTTGTTCTTGCAATGGGATTTGATAAAATTCTCCCGTCCTTCCTCGGTGCGTTGGAGGAAACAAGCTATTCCGGATATGCGGAAAACGGCTGGTTTACCAACGGCGTTGAGGGCGGAAGCAGCCTGTTCAGACCTATAGTTTCTGCGGCTCCGATTGTGGTTGCATACCTGAACAAGGATAGAATGAAGATGCTCGGTCATATCGGAGATATTCTGATAAATATGGCATTTTTGAATATGGCGATTTATATTGTTGCGACTTATAACTGGATTTTTGCCCGACTGGCAATTTATCTGAGTATTTACTATATTATCTTCACCGCTTGGGTTGTTTCCTATGCCGTAAAGCCAAAGGACAAGGCGGTATATGTCACCGGTCTGGTAATACTGTTTTTCCTATACTCAAGAGTTATGGCTTACCAGATATATATGTATCAGTCCGATTATTTCTTCCCCGGCAGAAAACTTTTTCGTTGAGGTCTTAGTTATGAAATATTTTTTGTTTAATCATGAGGGCAGTAAAAACCACGGCTGTGAAGCTATTGTCAGAGGAAGTATGAATATCATTGAAAACAGCGACGAAAAAGCGGAATTTGTCCTTTCGTCAAACAATCCCTCCGACGATGAAATATTAAATAACATAACCGTAAAAGCGGCAAAGACAAGAGATCTGACAAAGGTTGAAAAGCTTATTGCCGCCGTGGATCTCAAAATCAACAATTCCGAGACCTACGCTTTGCAGAAAATGTATTCCCCGATCGTTTCCGATGCAGAGGACTGCGATGTCTGTCTTTCCGTCGGCGGCGACACATATTGCTACGGCGACAATCACGGTATACAGGTGCTTACAAGAGAGCTTAAAAAAAGAGGAAAAAAGACCGTGCTCTGGGGTGCGTCAATCGGTGCAGAGGATCTCAGCGAACGGAAGCTCGAAAGTCTGAGAGATTTTGATGCGATATTTACACGCGAGCCGATAACATATGAGCTTCTCAAGGAGAACGGTGCGAACGATAATATTTATCTCTTTTCCGATCCCGCTTTTTGTATGGAGAGAGTAGAGGTGGAGCCGATAGACCGATTTACAAGAGAGAACACTCTCGGCTTTAATATCAGCCCTCTTGTTGCGTCGGGAGATCCGAGAAAAAAAGAAATTGCCGAAGATTTTCTCAGGTTCGTTTTTGAGAATACAACGATGAAAGTCCTGCTTGTTCCGCACGTTGTTGAGGAAAATAACAATGACTATGATTTTATGAAACCGATTTTTGAAAAGTTTGATCATACAGGCAGAATAGCGATACTTCCTCCCGACCTTGAAGCAAGACAGTACAAAGGATATATTGCCGGAACAAGATTTTTTGTCGGTGCAAGAACACATTCAACAATCGCCGCATATTCAAGCGGAGTCCCGACGATTGCACTCGGATACAGCGTTAAGGCGAGAGGAATTGCAAAGGATATTTTCGGGGAGGAAAAATATGTCCTTGACATCAAAGCGATGACGGATTATGAAGAACTCAGAGATGAGTTTTTAAAACTGCTTGAAAATGAAAATGAAATTCGCAGAGAATTGATGAAGAGCATACCTCTGCGAATGAGAAGCGCAATGGAAGCCGGAGAAATGCTTCGGAAAATCTGATAGGAGTGACGGAGTGAAAAAGCAGATTCTTTTTGTTATTCCCTCTATGAGGGGCGGAGGCGCAGAAAAAAGTCTTTTGACCGTTCTGACGCTTTTTGATTACGAAAAATATGATGTCGATCTGCTTTGCTTCAGACACGACGGTCTGTTTTTTGAAAAAATTCCCGATCAGGTCAATGTTTTAGGCGGCAGCGCCGACTACGAAATGTTTGACGGTAACGCAGTGAGCGCTGTTAAATATTTTCTGAAAAAAGGCAAGCTTTTTTCTGCGATAGACCGACTGAAATATTCCAAAATTTCCGAGGTCACCGACTCGCATATTCGTGAGGAGATGCAGTGGAAATATCTGAAAAAACAACTCCCCAAAATTGAAAAAAGCTATGACTGTGCTATCGGATATCTTGAGGGAAACGCCAACCGATTTGTAACGGAAAAGGTTAACGCAAAAAGAAAGCTTTGCTATATTCACAACGATATTGAAAAACTCGGATTTGATAAAATCAGCTATGAAAAAACTTTTCAGGCGGCGGATAAAATAATTACGGTTTCCGAGGAATGTAAGAACAGTCTTTTGAAAAATTTCCCGGAACATAAAACTAAGTTTGAAATTGTAGAAAATATCACAGGGCAGAAAATTCTGATAGAAGAAAGCAAGAAAATCAATGCCTATCCCGATCGAGGAAACGAGATCATTATCTGCACGGTCGGAAGATTTTCTCCGCAGAAAAATATTTCTCTTGCCGTGGATTGCTGTGACGAGCTTGTGAAAAGAGGCAGGAATATCAAGTGGTATCACATCGGCACGGGAGAACTGAAGGCGCAGATCGAAAAACAAATCGAAAGCTGCGGACTGGAAAAGAATTTTATTTTGCTCGGAGCAAAGTCGGAGCCGTATCCGTATATCGGTCAATGCGACATCTATGTTCAGCCGTCGCTTTTTGAAGGAAAGTCAATCGCAATAGATGAGGCAAAGGCGCTTTTACGGCCGATCGTCGTGACGGATTTCCCAACGATTTTCGACCAGATAAACGACGGGGTTGACGGAATAATCTGTCATATGGATAAGGACGATATGGCGGATAAGCTGGATTTGCTGATCGACGACAAAAACGAGAGAACAAAGCTGAGCAATAATCTTGCAGGGGAAAAGGTGAGCAACGAGGAAGAAATATTCAAGCTCTACGGACTGATCGGAGAATGAGGCGAAATATATGGCTATAATTATAATTTTACTCTTAATAATAATTGTTGTTCTCGGATATGAGCAGTGGGAAACCTTCCTCGCATGGCTCGGCAGGATAAAAATCGGACAGCTTTCCGAAGCCGAGTGGCTTGAAAAAACCAAAAATGTTTTGAGAAAGTGGCTGAAAAAAGGTGCGCCCGAGGTGACTGTAAACGACAGCCGCAATACAAATTTTATAAAAAAAATAAACGACTACGGCAAACTGACCTCCGTAACCTACTGGCAGGACGCTTCTCTGCTCAAGGCGGCAAATTGTTTTGGCGAGGAAATGTCGGAGGAAGTCAAAAGCCTTATTTCAAGATACATCCGTCCGGATGACGGAGAATGGAAGGTAGTTCCGAAAAGAATGGACAGCGCAATGCTCTGCTTTGAAATGCTTTCCGGAAAATTTATCGACAGCGAAAGATTTCGCCCGGCGATGGACAGCGTTGCCGAGATGCTTAAAACTGCGGCAGATAATCACGGCACTATCCCGTATAACGAGAGTATTCCCGAATACAGGTTTGTTGACACGGTCGGAATGATATGCCCGTTTATGATAAAGTATGCGCTGACATATTCCTGCGACGAGTATATTTCACTTGCGATGAATCAGATCCGTGAGTATCGTGAACACGGAATAAACGAAGAAATCAAAATTCCTTTTCACAGCTTCAAGGAGGAGAGCTTTGAGCCTCTCGGAGTTTGCGGCTGGGGCAGAGGCTGCGCATGGTGGGCAATCGGATTGGTTGACAGCCTTCGCACGCTTCTTGACAGCGACGGTCACAACCGTGAAAAGGCAGAGCTTCTGAAGCTTTCTATCGAATTTCTCGACGCTTTGAAAAAATACATTCACGAGGACGGCACAGTTGACAGGATCGTGCTTTGCTTTTCAGTTCAGGACAGCTCGGCTTGCGCCATGCTTGCGTACTGTTACGCATATATGGCGGAGCTTCTGGACAACGATGAATACAAAAAACTTGCAAAAAAAATGACAGAAAAAATCAGGACGGTAACACGCAGAAACGGTGTTATAGATTTTGCCCAGGGTGACACGCACGGAATAGGCTTCTATTCAGAAAAGCTTTGCGTTGTTCCTGCGGCACAGGGATTTGCGATTGCAGCAAACGAAATTCTTCAGCGCAAATAACTCAGAAGGAGGGATTTTATGATAGATCTTCATTGCCACATTCTTCCGGGAATGGACGACGGATCTAACAGTATGGATATGTCCGTGCAGATGTGTCGCATTGCACAGCAGAACGGAATAAAACATATAGTTTGCACTCCGCATATTACTACGGTCGGCAACCTTGACGGATTTGTAGAAACAAGGAATAATAAAATCAGGGAGCTTCAAGATATTATCAATCAGCTGAATATGGGCATAACTCTCTATCCCGGAGCAGAGGTTTTTCTTGACGATGATGTTTTCTTCTCGTCGGATCTTCGGCGGCTTTCGATTAACGGAAGCCGATATATCCTGACTGAATTTGCCTTCCGAAATCTTTCGATTAAAAAAATAGTCAGCTACCTGAATGCGGTAATTGATATGGGACTCATCCCCATTGTGGCTCATCCGGAAAGATATGAATATTTCCAATTTGATTACGATGTTGTAAATGTGCTGATAAGAAACGGAGTTCTTTTTCAGATCAATGCGCCGAGCCTTGCAAGCCTTGACGGTCCGCAGGAATTTGAGCTTGCCTATGCGATGGCGTATACGGGTGCGGCTTCTTTCATCGCTACGGACGCCCACTCGTCACACTACAGGATGAACGACCTTTTGAGAATGATGAACTATTTCCCACCGGATATAAGTCAGTTTAATATGCAGATGATGGTACACGATGCGGCGAAAAACGTCCTTACGGATAAGGAGATTCCGATTATTAACAGGGGAGAGATTTATAAAAGGGGCTTTTAGTTGTTGACTAATCGGTACTTTTACTTTATAATATACTAAATGGAGATGATAAAAAAATGCAGGAAATGGACGTCGGAAAAAATATATATTATAACGAATCCGGCCCGTCGCTTGATATGGGAAGATTGGCGAAAAATCTTCTTTCCAAGCTTTGGGCGATACTGCTCGTCGGTGCGATTTTTTCCGGTGCGGCTTTTGCAATCGCAAAAGCAACCTATGTTGAGAATTACCGTACATCTATGACGCTCGGCTTTATGGAAACGCAGTATGTTATTGTTAAGGATTATTCAAACAGCAAAAACTCGACGCCTCAGTACAGGGAAGAAACAAAATTTTATAACAATGCGGTCATTTCACGTTATCAGTATCTGATAACGGGAAGTGAAATGCTTTACAATATTCAGAAAACTCTTGCCGAAGATGAAGTCGGTAAGGAGTATTCAACTTCGTTTATTGAAAACAGCTTATCCATTGAAGATACGGGAATCGATGGATTCTTTCGCATAAATGTTACCAGCACGGACGAGGGATATTGCGAGAGAGCACTGAAGGTCGTGCTTGAGGAATTCCCGAAATACATTCAGAGCTATGACAACACGATTTCCGTTAAGCTTATCAAAAATCCGACAGCACCGGTTATCTGCAACTCGGACGATGCGATAACCAAGGCGATTTACGGATTTATTCTCGGTGCGGTAATTGTTGTGTTCATAATCTTTATTATGACAATTACAACCAACACGGTGCTCACACTTGAAAATCTCAGGCGAGAGGTCAACGTTACCGTTCTCGGCTCGATACCGTTGCTTGAAAAGAAATCGGGATTGTTCAATCAGAAAAAGAAAACTCCGCAGGGCTCCCTGCTCATTACCGACACGGCAAAGGTCAGCTTTGCCTTTGTCGAAAGCTTTAAGGCGATACGAACAAAGCTTGAAAACGTCAAGAACGAAAAAGGCTACAAGGTATTTGTTATCACAAGTACCTATGAGGACGAGGGTAAAACGACTGTTGCCGTTAATATCGCCTGTTCTCTTGCCCAGAAAGGAAAATCTGTTCTGCTTATCGATAGTGACTTGAGAAAGCCTGCGGTTCTTCATGCCGTCGGAGTCAAGAGCGACACTCGTTACGGTCTTATTCCGATTATCAAGGGAACATCAACCTATGTTGACTCCATCAAGTTTATCAAGTCTCTCGGTATCTTCGTTCTCCCGACCGGCGGTATCTCGCTGAAATCGACGGAGGTTCTTGATACGGACAAGGTTAAATCCGTAATTGAACAGGCGAGAAAAGAATTTGACTACATCATCATCGACTCACCTCCGGCGCACGTTGTTTCCGACAGCATGGTTATTGCGCCTCTTGCGGACGGAGTTATTTATAATGTCCGCCGTGACTATGCAAAGGTTGCTGAAATCAACCGTACCCTCGATGAAATTCGAGGAGCGGATATTGACATTATCGGAGCCGTGTTCACCATGAGCGCCGGTGAAGAAAACAGCCGTTATTACAGACGTAAGGGCTATCTGCGCTACGGCGGATACTACGGACGCTATGCACGCAGGAAGAAGAAAAGCTCAGGCGGCGGCTACGGCTACGGCGGTTACGGTTACGGTAACAACGGCTACGGCGGTTATGGCTACGGCTACGGAAACGGTTACGGCTATGGCTACGGCGGTTACGGCTACGGTTACGGAAACGGCTACGGCTACGGTTACGGAAACGGTTATGGCTACGGCTACGGTTACGGTAATCCTAAGAAAAACAGCGAATCTGATAAAGGAAAGAAAATAGACAACGAATAATTTCCGAAAAGAAGTGTAGAAAATGGCTGACAGAATCTATCTCTCTCCTCCGTGTATGAACGGTACAGAGATCAATTATATTAACGAAGCGTTCCAGACAAACTGGATCGCTCCGTTTGGACCTAATCTCATCGGTTTCGAGAAAGAAATGTGCGAATATATCGGAGTAAAGCACAGCGTTGCGCTTGCCTCCGGTACGGGCGCAATTCATATGGGACTAAAATATCTCGGAGTAGGTGATGGTGATATAGTTTTTTGCTCCGATTTTACTTTTTCCGGAAGCTGTAATCCTGTTGCATATCTCGGAGCGAAGCCGGTTTTCATTGATTCCGATTATGAAAGCTTCAATATGGATCCCGATGCTTTGCAGAAAGCCTTTGAGAAATATGAAGCTATGGGTAACTTGCCGAAGGCGGTCATTGTCGTTGATCTTTACGGCAACAGCGCAAATTATGACAGAATAATTCCCATATGCGAGAAATATAATGTCCCTATCCTTGAGGATGCCGCCGAGGCTCTCGGCACAACCTACAAGGGAAAAAAATGCGGCACATTCGGCAAGATCGGCGCACTTTCCTTCAACGGAAACAAGATTGTCACCACCTCCGGCGGCGGAATGGCACTTTCCGATGATCCCGAAGCGGTTGAGAAGATACATTTCTGGGCTAATCAGTCCAAGGAAAAGGTAAACTACTACCTTCATAACGAAATCGGATATAATTACCGTATGTCCAATATCTGTGCCGGAATAGGCAGAGGACAGATAAAAAATATGGGCGAGAGAGTAGCCGCAAGAACACATAATTATGAGTATTATAAGAAGGCTTTTGCGGATCTTCCCGTTTCAATGGCTCCTGTGCTTGAGGGCTGCAAGCCGAATTTCTGGCTCAGCGTTATAACAATTAACGAGGGCTGTGAGGTCACTCCGGACGAAATTATTAACGCTTTGGAAGAGAACAATATTGAGTCAAGAAGAGCATGGAATCCGATGCACAACCAGCCGATTTTCTCCGATGCAGATTTCATAAGCTGTCAGGAGGGCGAAAGCGTTGGCGACGATATTTTCAGACGGGGAATTTGTATGCCGTCCGGCACCGCAATGACCGATGATGATCTCGAAAAGGTTGCCGCAGTTTTCCGCAAGGTTTTTGAAAAATAATTTTATTAAACTCCGGACAGGCTATCGGTGTTAAGTAGCCTGTCCTTTTCAATCTTTTTTACGTTGCAGAGGTGATATTTTGGCAGTAAAAAAAGACCATATAAGAAATTTTTCCATAATTGCCCATATAGATCACGGAAAGTCAACGCTTGCCGACCGTTTGCTTGAGCTTACTGAGTCGGTTGCCGTCAGGGATATGACGGAACAGCTTCTTGACGATATGGATCTTGAAAGAGAGAGGGGCATAACAATCAAGGCGCACGCTGTCAAGCTTAATTACAAAGCAAAGAACGGCGAGGAATACGAGCTGAATCTGATCGACACGCCCGGTCACGTCGATTTCAACTACGAGGTCTCACGTTCGCTTGCCGCCTGCGAGGGCGCATTGCTGATCGTTGACGCATCTCAGGGCGTTGAGGCTCAGACGCTTGCTAACACATATCTTGCGCTGGATCACGACCTTGAGATCGTGCCGATAATAAATAAAATCGACCTGCCTGCCGCCGATCCCGACCGTGTTTCGGAGGAGGTAGAGGAAGTGATCGGACTTGACTGCTCCGACGCTCCGAGAGTTTCGGCAAAGACAGGCGAGAATGTTGAAGCGGTGCTTGAAAAAATTGTTTCCGATATTCCCGCGCCCCTTGATTCCGACGATTCAAAACCGCTCAGGGCGCTTGTTTTTGATTCGGTTTATGACAACTATAAGGGCGTTATTGTCTATGTCCGTGTTGTTGACGGCAAGATAAAAGCCGGCGACACTATGCGAATGATGGCAACGGGCGCAGAATTCACCGTTGTCGAGGTCGGATATATGAGAGCGACCACAATGGAGCCTGCCGCAGAGCTGACCGCCGGTGAGGTAGGTTATATCACCGCTTCCATAAAGACTGTCGGCGATGCAAGAGTCGGCGACACGGTCACAACGGCGGAATATCCTGCCGAGGAGGCTCTCCCCGGTTACAGAAAGGTCAATCCGATGGTTTTCTGCGGAGTTTATCCTGCGGACGGAGCGGACTATGAAAATCTCCGTGATGCCCTCGGCAAGCTCCAGCTTAACGACGCCGCGCTCTCCTTTGAGCCTGAAACCTCAGGCGCACTCGGCTTCGGTTTCAGATGCGGTTTCCTCGGACTTCTTCATCTTGAGATAATTCAGGAAAGACTGGAACGTGAATATGATCTTGATCTTGTGACAACCGTTCCGAGCGTTGTTTACAAAATTCATCTGACGGATGGCTCTGTTGTTGAGATCGACAATCCCACGAAGTATCCCGATCCCGCCTTTATCGACTACTGCGAGGAACCGATAACCAACGCGAATATTTACGCTCCGAATGAGTATGTCGGTGCGATCATGGATCTGTGTCAGGAGCGCAGAGGTGTGTTCAAGAATATGACCTATGTTACGCCTGACAGGGTAGATATCGCTTACGATCTTCCGCTGAACGAAATCATTTACGATTTCTTCGATGTGCTCAAATCACGCACCAAGGGTTACGCTTCCTTTGACTATGAGATCGAGGGCTACGCCCGATCCAATCTTGTTAAGCTTGACGTTCTGCTCAACGGCGATATGATTGACGCTCTGTCGTTCATCATTCACACCGACAAGGCGTATGCAAGAGCGAGAAAGATCGCCGAAAAGCTCAAGGAGAATATTCCCCGTCAGATGTTTGAAATTCCCGTCCAGATAGCGATCGGCGGCAAGGTAATTGCCCGTGAAACGATCAAAGCGATGCGTAAGGATGTTCTTGCCAAGTGCTACGGCGGCGATATAACCCGTAAGAAGAAGCTGCTTGAAAAGCAGAAAGAGGGCAAAAAGCGAATGAGACAGTTCGGTACCGTCGAAGTTCCGCAGGAAGCCTTTATGTCAATTTTGAAACTGGACGAATAAATATAAAATAAGTATTGCAACTTTAATATAATTTGTGCTATAATACACAAGTAACTTTGTTTAAAAATATAAGGAGGAAAAGTATGGCTACTGAAACTAAAGAAGTTCAGACTGCTCAGGCAGAACCCGAAGAGCAGAAAGAAGCCAAGCGCAAGCTGCCAAAGGGCAGACGCTATGTCGGAAGTAAAGAGACCTTTACATATGTTCTTTTCGACGTTGCGCAAAGCTTTAATCTGGATCAAAACAAGGCATACTACCTGACGGACGTTCTTATTATTTCCTATTGGTGGCAGGCTATCATCGGCGTTGTTGTCAGCATCTGGGATATCATCAATGACCTGTTCCTGGCCTCAATAGTTGACCGTACCAACACAAGATTCGGCAAGTTTAAGCCGTATCTGATTATGTATGCGCTTCCCGGCACGTTAATGGGTATTATTTTCTGGGGAATGCCGCTTATGTTCCCCGAAACATCAGGCACATATCTTCCCAAGATCATAACGTACTTCGCCTTGCAGATGATGCAAAACTTAGCGGGTTCGCTTTATGAGATTTCAAAGACGGGTATCATCGCTACGATTACGCCCGATGTTTTTGACAGAACACGACTTATTAACCAGGCCAACCTTTTCTCAAGTCTCGTTGAGAATATTCCCAATCAGGTGTGTACGGTTCTCATTGACCTTGTAAACCACAACAAGCTCAAGATCAAGATGACCTCCCTCTTTGTATATATGGGAATCGGTACGGCTATTTGCGCCGGTATTCTTGCTCTCTTCTTCTCCTTTAAGGTTCGTGAAAGAGTTCTTCAGTCGGTTGAAAAGCCGACCTTCAAGGGAGCTGTCGGCTCGCTCTTCAAGTCCAGACCGCTTATGCTCCTGACCGTTTCCGAGTTCCTGAGCCAGTTCGCTGTCGGAACCAACATATCCCTCTACTATATCAGCGTTCTGAACGCCGGCTCGGCAAGACTTATTGTAGGTATCCCCGGAATGTTCGTTACCTACGCTTCCTACGCTTATGTTGACAAGCTCCGTGAAAAGTTCTCAACAAGAACCTTGTGGGCTGTCGGATCTCACTGGGGAGATTTCCTCTATATCGGAGTTTACCTCTTCGGCATAATGAACAAGAATTACAAGAAGACAATCCCGATGATCGGTGCGTTTATGATCAGAGAAACCTTGTGGAACTTTGTTTACGCTATGCGTAAGGTTGTTCCCGAAGAGATCAGAAACGAAGCTATTGACTACGGTGAGTGGCAGAACGGCTACCGTACCGAGGCTATGGCAGGCGTTGTTAAGGGACTTGCCAAGAAGCTTGTTTCCACCTTTACCACAGGCTTCAACTCTGCACTTCTCGGTATCATCGGCTACAAGCAGGGACTCAAGCCCGGTCAGCAGAGCGAGAGAACAGAGAGACTCCTCTTCACAATGACAACTCTTCTTCCTGCTCTTACAGGACTTATCGGTATCATTCCCAAGTGTTTCTATAACATTGACGAAGAAACCAGAACAAGAATGTATAAAGAGCTTGCTGTTCGCCGTGCCGAAACTGCAAAGGAGCTTAACAAAAATCATGAGCTTGAGCAGGCAACAGCAACCGAAGAATAATAATTAAAAATTTACGGACTGCTCGTTAAGAACAGTCCGTTTGTTTTTGGAGACAATATGGATAATATCGGACTTTATCTGCACATTCCTTTTTGCAAAACAAAATGCCCTTACTGCGATTTTTACTCAATGAGGGGCGACAACTCCGACAGGGATATGTATGTGATTGCTCTGATTGAGAGTATGGAGCATTGGTCGGAAAAGCTCGGCAGAAAAGCCGACACACTTTACCTCGGCGGAGGAACTCCGTCCCTGCTCGGCGGACGGAATGTTGCGATGCTTGTACGCAGGGCAAAAACTCTTTTCGGCGTTGACGGTGAGATAACCGTTGAGTGCAATCCCTCGGCGGTCGAGGAGGATTTTTTCAAAACTGTTGCCGCTTCGGGAGTGAACAGAATTTCTCTCGGTGTGCAGTCGGTGATTGAAAATGAGCGGAAAAAGCTCGGACGGTTTTCGGATCGCCAAATGATTGAAAAAAGAATAAGCCAATGCCTTGCCGCAGGAATAGACAATATTTCCCTTGACGTTATGCTCGGCGTGCAGGATCAGACGCTTGATACCTTGAACGAAACGCTGGATTTTTGTATTGAAACAGGTGCGCCGCATATCAGCGCATATATGCTCAAGATCGAGGAGGGCACTCCGTACTATCAAAAAAGAGAAACGCTCCGACTTCCGGACGAGGACGAAACTGCGGATATGTACCTTGCAATGAGTGAAAAGCTCGGCGTAAACGGTTTTTTACATTATGAAATATCGAATTTTGCCCGTCCCGGATTTGAGGGAAAGCACAACCTGAAATACTGGAGCTGTGAGGAGTACCTCGGGCTCGGTCCCTCCGCCCATTCGTTTATCGGCGGAAAAAGATTTTATTATCCGAGGGACATAAATTATTTTGAAAATGACGGCGAGCCGATTCCTGACGGGGAGGGCGGAGACGAGGAAGAATATATTATGCTTCGTCTGAGATTGAAGGACGGAATTATTTTTGAAAATTACGAACGGAAATACGGAAAAGAATTTCCGCAGGACATAATAAAAAAGACGGAAAAATTTGTTGCAAACGGTCTTATGAAGAAAACAGACAAGTCGATTGCTTTGACCGAAAAAGGTTTTTTGCTTTCCAATCCGATCATTGCGGAGCTTATATAAAGGGGAGATACAATGCTCGAAAGATTTATTGAAAAATTACCGAAAAACATTGACGGCGCACTTATAATTTCGCCCGAAAACCGCAGATATTTTACGGGCTTTGACGCTTCGGACGGATATCTTTTTGCTACGAAAAACGGCTCGGTTTTTCTGACGGACAGCCGTTATATCGAGGCGGCGCAGAGTACGGTAAAATGCTGTGACGCCGAGGAGCAGAAAATGAAGCTCTCGGAATATGCGGCAAGGTTTGATTGCAAAACGCTTGCCGTTGAAGCGGACAGGCTGACCGTCTCACAGCTTAAAACGCTGAGAAAAGCTTTGCACGGCATAAAGCTGACTACCGTCGGTACGGATAAGCTGATCGACTCCTTCAGGGCGGTAAAGACCGGGGAAGAAGTTGAGGACATCTGCAAGGCTCAGCGTATTGCAGAGGAGGCTCTTAATCACATTCTCGGATTTATCAAGGTCGGAGTGACGGAAAAGGAGATCGCTCTTGAGCTGGATCATTTTATGCTCAGCCACGGCGCAGAGGCTCTCTCGTTTGAAACAATAGCGATCAGCGGCGCAAACACCTCTAAACCGCACGGTGTTCCGACGGATAAGAGGGTAGAAAAGGGCGATTTTGTCACAATGGATTTTGGCGCAGTTATCAACGGCAGACACTCCGATATGACAAGAACGGTTGCTGTCGGCGAGGTCTGCGATGAGCAGAAAAAGATTTACGAAACCGTTTTGAAAGCACAGCTTGCAACGCTTGAAATTCTCAGAAACGGTTTGAAATGTAACGAAGCGGACAGGGCGGCAAGGGATATAATTACCGAAGCAGGCTACGGCGAATTTTTCCGCCATTCGACCGGACACGGAGTCGGAATTGAAATTCACGAAAAGCCGAATCTTTCGCCAAAGTCGGAGGTGACGCTTAGGACGGGAAATGTCGTTACGGTTGAGCCGGGAATTTATATTCCCGAAAAATTCGGCGTCAGAATCGAGGATATGGCTCTGATAACCGAAAACGGCTGTAAAAACCTTACTAATGCGCCGAAAGAACTGATAGTTTTGTAAAAAATTTATTACGATAATTGCTTTTTAATTGAAAAGACTTGAAAAACTCAGGATAATAGTATAAAATAATAATGATAAAAGGGGAGTGGGCATTCGGCCTATTCTTTGATTAAGAAAAATAAATCGGAGGAATAACACATGATTTCAGCAGGTGATTTCAGAAACGGTATGACATTTGAGGAGGACGGCAACGTACTTCAGGTTGTTGAATTCCAGCACGTTAAGCCGGGTAAGGGCGCAGCTTTTGTTAGAACAAAGACAAAGAATGTTCTTACAGGTTCCGTAGTTGAAAAGAGCTACAACCCGACAGCTAAGTTCCCGACAGCATATATCGAGAGAAAGGATATGGAGTTCTCATACAGTGACGGCGATCTTTATTATTTTATGGATCCCGAATCATATGAGCTTATTCCGATCAATGCTTCCGACCTCTCGGATAATTTCAAGTTCGTTAAGGACGGTATGGTCTGCAAGATTCTTTCCTACAAGGGCAAGGTTTTCGGCGTTGAGCCGCCGACCTTCGTTGAGCTTGAGGTTACAAAGACCGATCCGGGCTTTGCAGGAAATACCGCAACAAACACAACAAAGCCTGCCACTGTTGAGACCGGCGCAGAGATCAAGGTTCCCCTCTTCATCAACGAGGGAGAGAAGGTTCAGATCGACACCCGTACAGGCGAATATCTCGGCAGAGCATAACTTATCCCTAAACGAAAGGATGATTGACAATGATGACAGTTACTGAAAAGGCGGCATATCTCAAGGGACTTGTAGAGATGGCTCACTTTGAAGCGGATACAGACGAGGTAAAGATCATAAAAGCAATGGTCGATGTTATCGATGAGCTTGCGCTTACCGTAGCTGACCTTGAGGATGAGGTTGCCTCTCTCAACGAGCTTGTTGACGAGCTTGACGAGGATCTCGGCGAGGTCGAGGAGTATCTCTATGATGACGAGTGTTGCTGCGATGATGATTGCTGCTGTGACGATGACTGTGACTGCTGTGATCACGACGAAAACGACTATTTTGAGGTCGAGTGTCCTGCTTGCGGCGAGACGATCTGCCTTGACGAGAGCGTTCTCGACGAAGAAACAATTCAGTGCCCCGCTTGCGGCGAGACTCTTGAATTTGATTTCGACGAAGACGAAGATGAAGAATAATTTACGGTAAAACCGGGGTAACCTTGGGCGAAGTATCGTTCCCTCGGTTGCCCCTTTTCTTTTGGAGAAAATTATGAAGCTTGATGAAAAAACAATCAAAAAAATCTATGTGTATAACGGCAGGATAATCAATGTCCGCAACGACGACGCAGAGCTTCCGAACGGCAAGCCGTGTCAGCGTGAGGTCGTTGAACATCCCGGCGGAGTTTGTATTGCGGCTCTGACCGAAGACGAGGAGCTTCTTTTTGTCCGCCAGTTCCGGTATCCGTATATGGAGGTCATTCCCGAGCTTCCCGCCGGCAAGCTTGAAAAGGGTGAAGATCCGTTCGAGACAGGCAAGCGTGAGCTTGAGGAGGAGGCAGGCTGTGTAGCCGAGGAATATTACGACCTCGGAAAGTTCTATCCCTCACCCGGTTACTGCGGCGAGATAATTCATCTCTATGCCGCAAAGGGACTGACATTCACCCATCAGCATCTTGACGAGGACGAGTTCCTCAATGTTGAAAAAATTCCTCTCGGCAAGGCGGTCGAGATGGTTATGAGCAACGAGATAAAGGACGGCAAAACCCAGGCTGCTGTGCTCAAGGTCAAATATCTCAGGGACAAGGGGCTGTGGTGATGACGGATATTATTCTTGCCTCCGCTTCTCCGAGAAGAAGTGGGCTGATGACCTTGGCAGGCTTCCGGTTTGACGTGATCTGTGCCGATATAGACGAGATTGTTCCCGAAAAAGCTTTGCCGCAGGAGGTTGTTATGTCGCTTGCCCTGCAAAAGGCTCAGGCGGTTGCTAAGGATCACGGCAAATCCGCCGTGGTTGGCTCTGATACAGTTGTTGCGCTTGACGGGAAAATACTCGGAAAGCCTCATTCCGAAAAAGAGGCAGTCGAAATGCTCCGATCCCTTTCGGGCAGGACTCATAAGGTTTACACGGGCGTTGCGATTGTCTGCGGAGATAAGGTCACAAGCTTCTTTGACGAGACAGAAGTTGAATTTTATCCTCTCACCGATGAGGAAATCTTCGATTATGTCGCAACGGGCGAGCCAATGGACAAAGCAGGAGCTTACGGGATCCAGGGCAGGGGCGCCGTGCTTGTCAAAAGAATAAACGGCGATTACTTCAACGTAATGGGATTGCCGATATCAAAGGTTTACAGGGAGTTGAAAGACTATGTTAAGTAAATTTTTTAATCTTCTTGCTATCAGCGTCAGCGAGCTTGATCCTATTGTGCCGGACGCACCGGAGGATCACACGAAGGAGATCGTGATAATCGTTCTTCTCGCCGCGGCGGCAATAGCCGTTATTCTTATCTGGGCGAAGCTTGATGTCAGCGAAAAGCTCCGGGAAAGAAAAAAAGAAAGAACGAGGCAGAAAGCCGAAAATCTCCGCAATGCCGAGCTTGAAAGACTGCACGAAATCAAAAGAAAAAATCAAAGAAAATAAAATTCTATGCCGCAGAGACGGTGAAGTGAACACCGGGCTCTGCGGCAATGCTTATAAAAGGAAAACATATGAAAGAAATACATCTTATTTGCAACGCACACATTGATCCGATCTGGCAATGGGAGTGGGAGGAGGGAGCGGCGGCCGCCGTTTCAACCTTTCGTTCCGCCGCCGATCTCGCAGATGAATTTGACTATATCTTCTGCCACAACGAGGTGACCTTGTATAAATACATCAACGAGTTTGCGCCGACGCTTTTTGAAAGGATCAAGGAGCTTGTCCGCCGAGGAAAGTGGCACATTATGGGCGGTTGGTATCTTCAGCCGGACTGTAATATGCCCTGCGGTGAAAGCCTTGTCCGTCAGATACTTGCCGGGCAGAAATATTTCTATGAGAATTTCGGAGTGAAGCCGACAACGGCGGTGAATTTTGACTCCTTCGGACACAGCAGAGGTCTTGTTCAGATTATGAAAAAATGCGGACAGGACAGCTATATTTTCTGCCGTTCGGGAAACGATCCTCTGCCTGCAAAGCAGTTTATCTGGAAAGGCTTTGACGGCTCAACGATCAAGGCTCAGCACGCTCAGACTTATTACAGCTCTCCGCTCGGAGAGGCGGCAAAGGCTATCCGAGACAAGGCGAACGCTCAGCAGGAGGACACCGTCTGCGTGCTCTGGGGAGTGGGTAATCACGGCGGCGGACCGTCACGAAAAGATCTTGCCGACATCAAAAAATTGATTGCTGAGAGCGAAGACAGAATAATTCATTCAACCCCCGAAGCCTTTTTTGCAAAAATCGAGCCGACTGCCGTTCACGAAAAATCGCTCAGAACGGTTATGCCCGGCTGTTACACCTCGTCTTCAAGGATTAAACGCAGACACGCCGAGCTTGAAAACACCCTGTGGATGACGGAAAAAATGTGCGCCTCTGCCGCAATGAGAGGTGTTGCGGAATATCCCGAAAAAGAGATCAATGAAGCGGTCGAGGATCTTCTGAACAGCGAGTTTCACGACGTCATCTGCGGCTGCACGATAAGAGCAGGTGAAGAAAACGGACTGAGAATACTTGATCACGGCCTGCAAAATCTGAACAAAATCAGAGCGAAAGCGTTCTTTGCCCTGTCATCTGCCGAGCCGTCGGCAAGGGAGGGCGAGTTCCCGATATTGGTTTTCAATCCGCATCCCTACGAGCTTGAAACCGAGGTGTCCTGCGAGTTTATGCTTGCCGATCAGAACCGCAAAGAGGACGTGCGATCCTCTGTCCGTGTGACCGACAGCGAAGAAAAAGAAATACCCGTTCAGCTCATTAAAGAGGAGAGCAACCTCAACCTCGATTGGAGAAAAAGGGTTGTGTTCAACGCAAAATTAAAGCCGCTCGGCATAACCCGTTTTTCGGTTTGGATTGATTATATCTCTCAGAACAACACAAACGGCTTTGTCGCCAAGGCTGAGCCTGCAAGCGAGGACATTGTCTTTGACTGTAACGGCAAGCACGTTGAGATCGACGCAAAAAGCGGTCTGATGAAATCGTTCAGGCTCAACGACAGGGAATATATCAAGGGCGAAGCGTTTCGACCGATCCTTTGCCGTGATAACGAGGACCCCTGGGCAATGGGCGAGGCTCAGCTTGAAAAAATCGGCACTCACCCGATCTCCTTTAAGCTGATGAAAAATCCCGACGGCCCGTTCGAGGGGCTTGCACCGATCAGGATCATCGAGGACGGAAGCGTTTATCTGGGCGTTGAGTGCTTTATGAAATGCAGAAACACCCGGCTGAGATTGGAATATGATATTTACAAAAATTCACCGTATATCGACGTGAAGATTGATGTTTTTCCGGGCGATATCAACCGCATCCTGAAGCTGGAAATACCTTGCGCCGACAGCGGAAAATTTATCGGACAAACCGCCTACGGAGCCGAGGAGCTTTATTCCGACGGCAGGGAGTGCGTCGCCCAGAGATATATTGCTCTGAAAAACGGAGAGGGCGAGTGTGTCGCCCTGTTTAACTGCGGAGTATACGGCTCGTCATTCAGCGGCGGAGTGATGCGCCAGTCGCTTCTTAGAACAGCGTCGTACTGCGCTCACCCGATCGACGACAGAACTCTTGTTCCGACCGACAGATATGTTAAAAAAATTGACCTCTGCGAGCAGAATTTTGAATTCAGGTTTGCCGTGTGCCGCGAGGAAATGCTTGAGAAAGCCGCCGCAGAATTTAATCAGCCTGCGTACGCTCTCAATGTTTTTCCCGTCCCGTGCGGAAAGGCTGTTCCCGAAGTGCCGATCGGAATTTCCGATCCGTCCGTCATTCTTTCCACGGCTAAAAAAGAGGATGGCGGAGAACGGTTTATTTTCCGGCTTTTCAACGGAACAGGCTCACAAAGAAGCTGTGACTTTTCCGTTTCCGTCAAAAATCTGAAATTGAATTTCTCAGCCTACGAGATGAAAACCGTTTCGTTCGACGGTAAAAATCTTGTTGAAGAAAATACAGCGATTATATAAAGAAAAAATCTCTCCCCATTGCGAAAGGGAGAGATTTTTTGTTTGGAGGATAATATCAAATTATTTAACTGCGGCAAAGCCTTTTTCGAGGTCGGCGATGATATCGTCGAT
>JAEDFL010000073.1 GCA_016292785.1 Clostridiaceae bacterium
GCTCCATCTTACGCCATGCAAATTCGGCAACACGGGCGGCGTTTATACCTGCCTGTTTCATCTTCGCAATATCCTTGTCAATCTCACTTTCGTCCCAGTCCTCGGGATAGTATGCAACGCCGAGATACGGCGGTTTAAACTTGGTATTCATAAAGCTCCTCCTCGTTTTTAGAAATCAAATACGGCTTGCAAATTCAATTTGACAGCCTATTTATTTTGCGTCATTCCAGTTAAATTTTGTCAGCTTGCCCGAACAAAGCAGGTCGGGATAATCCCACTGTCTGAGCACCTCATACACAGCGATAGCCACCGAATTTGACAGATTGAGACTTCTTGCCGACGAATCGTTTATCATCGGTATTCTGACGCACTCGTCGGGGTGGTTGAACAGAAGCTCCTCGGGCAGACCTTTGGTCTCCTTGCCGAAAAAGAGATAAACGTTGTCGCCGTATTCCACATCAACATAGCGGTTCTGCGCTTTAGTCGTAAAAAATCTGTACTGTCCGTTCGGATTTTTTTCAAAGAAATCGTCAATATTTTTATAGTAGGTAATGTCGAGCAGATGCCAGTAATCAAGTCCGGCACGTTTCAGCTTTCTGTCGTCTATCTTAAATCCCATAGGCTCGATTATATGCAGTCTTGTACCCGTTGCGGCACAGGTACGGGCAATATTTCCCGTGTTCTGCGGAATTTCGGGTTCGACAAGAACGATATTCAATACAGCCATTTTTCAGAAGTCCTTTCTTCCGCCTCTCACTCAAGCGATTTGATAAGATTTTTTATTTCAGGCTCAAAGCAGAGTCCGTATTTTCTGTCGGTTTCAGCCTCAAGAGTTGCCTCAACGCATTTGCAGGTGAAGCCCATTGCCGTCTGCACCGCATCGGCAAAGTCCTTTCCGTTCATAACCGCCGCCGTCAGAGCCGAAGCAAAGACGTCGCCTGTTCCCGGAAAGCGTCCCTCGGTTTTCGGAGTGAAGAACATATTCGCTCTTCCCATAAGGCTGTCATAAACCGCACAGCCGATCTGATCGTCGCCGAGGTCAACACCTGTTATAACTATTCTTGCAGGAGTGATGTTTCGCAGAGAAACAAGCAGCTCCTTTACAAAATCCATACCGTATCCGTCAATCTCAGGTTCAATATCCGCAAGCATACATGCCTCGGTGACATTCGGAACGATAATGTCCGCCGCAGAGCAGAGAAAGCGCATATCGGCGATAAACGAATCATCTATCCCCTTATAAAAAACACCGTTGTCACCCATGACGGGATCAACAATACAGAGTGTATCGCTTTTTTTAAAATCAAGCAGAAAGCGCTGAACAATCTCCGTCTGCTTTCGGTTTGCAAGATATCCGCTGTAAATACAGTCAAATCTTATTCCGAGGCTTTTCCAGTGGTCGATAAACTGCTCCATTTTATCCGTCAGATCTTCTTTGACGAAGCCGTCAAACTCCGTATGGGCGGAAAAAATTCCCGTCGGTACGGGAACGCTTTCAATTCCGCAGGCGGAAAGTATCGGCATCGCCGCCGTCAATGAGCATCTGCCGATGCAGGATATATCATTTATGAGCGCGGCTTTCTTTTGTTTTTTCAAAAAATCAGCTCCAAATTTTTCTTTGGTTGATTATAACACAATAAATCGGAATAATCAATTCGGCGGCGGATAAAATAATAACAAATACAAAAACGGAGGTCAGAAAATGAAAAATTCGGGTTCTTCGATCGCAAAGGGTATCGGCGTCGGTATGCTCGTAGGCGGCGCAATGACCATTATCGGCTCATCAATGATGAACAATAAAAAGATGAACTACAAGAAGATGGCAAAGAAAGCCATTAAATCTGCCGAATCCTTTATGGATTCCATGATGTAACAGGCACACATACAGCCCCACGGCGGAAAAATCTGCTGTGGGGCTTGTGTTTTTTATATGGGCTGTCACAGGGCTGTCGCACTAAGCGGCAGTCCTGTATTTTTCTGTTTCGCAAAAATGGGCGCAATTATCCCGTTTTTTCTGCTAATTTTGTCGAATTTTGTCGAAAATCACCTTAACAAGCTTCAAGATATCATTTATAATAAGTCGAAGATTGTCGAATAATGTCGAATTATTTTGATTGTATTCATCGGGAGATATCGTTTCGCCGTCAAAGATCGTATATCTCGGATAGTCCTCAAAGGTTTCAACCGTACCCTGCCCGTCATATCTCATAAACTTTCTCATCATAACGTCAATAGTGTCGGTTTCCTCTGCGTGTTTCAGATTCTTGACAAACCAGGTCTGTTCGGGGAAAAGACAGGTCGAAGCGTCAACCGTTTTATCGGGCGAAATGTACTTTGCATCGGACGTGATATTCTCAAGCGTTGCGCCGAAATCAGCGGCCGTCGCTCCGAACGAAGCGTATTTCACGTCAACAATTCCGTCTCCCTGGGTATCTGCCGACGGAGTAATCGGCATAGAGGAATAGCCGTATCGGGCAATCACATACACATTACATTCCTCATTGACATTTTTGAGAGTTTCGGTCTTTTTACAGCGCACAAGCTCGTTGTAGTTTTCGATCTTTGCCCTGAGTGCCGAATAGTCTGTTTCGCTGTCGCCGTATATCGTGTTGAAAACATAGTCCGTTGCTTCCTCGAGGTATTCGTCGGGGACCATCGACCATATCGCAAGCCAACCGCCGAAAAGAGGAACGATTGATCGGGCGCAAACCTCCTTCTGAATACGGGGCGTTATGGAATTTAGCCACTCGGTAACAGCGTCAAGAATACCCGAATCGTTGAAAATCTTTATCACCGCATTGAGAAGATATTCATACTCCGTTCCCTGAAAAGCATAGTAAAGATAGTTCGTCAAGGAGTCTCCGCTGAAATAGAGTTTTCCCGTCATCAGCTCGCCCGTGTAGGTCTCGCCGTAGATTGCGGTTGAGTTGAACACAACGGTTTTCACCTTTTCACAGCCATAGAGCGTGAAATATGTAATTGCAACCACACCGCCGAAGCTGTGACAGGTCAAAGCAACCTGATCGCAGCCCGAAGCTTCAAGAACATAGTCGATAAAATCATTCAGCTCGGCGGCAATGTCGATCGGATCTTTTCGCCAGTCGTATTTGAAATAAATGTCGCTGTCGGCAGTTATCTCGTCCTCGGGCGGATATTCAAAATGAACTCCCGAGCCATCTTTGACCGTGCCGTCGGGATTGTTCATCGCACGGGCAAAAACATCGGCCGCAATGTCGCCCATCTCCTCACCGAAGCGATCCCAGTTTTTTGTCAGGGCAAGCTCGGCAAGAGCAGGCACGCTCGACTTGACTGCGCCGAGAATTTCGTCCGAGGTCGGCGGCCATGCAGGCAAGGAATCGGGATCGTCAGCGTCCTCATATACCGTTGATCCCATAAACCCGTGTACCCAAACCCTCGGGCAGATCTCCGTCTTTGCCGAAGCGGCAACCGTCAACAGCGGAACAATCAGTATCAGCAAAGCCGTAACCGCCGCAACCGTTCCTTTGATTATTCTTCTTTTCATAATACAGTCCCCTTTGATTTTATTACAAAATCAGTATAGCAAAGCAAAATTTTTTGTCAAGAAATTTTCCGTATTTACGATTCCTTTTCGGAGTCTTTTTTCTTTTGTCGAAATTCAGCGGATTTTAGGATATTTCATCGAATAACTTCACAAAAAGCCGAGTTTCCGTAATTTCCGTCGAAGAAAAATATAATGAATCCCGTTCAAATAATGGAAAGGATTGATATATATGGAAATTGAAATTATACTCAGAAGATTGGGCATAGTCAGTACATACAAGGGTTACCGTGCGGCGGTTATCGCCGTCAGTCTGGCGTTGGAGAACGAGGATCGCCTGCACTCGATCACCAAGGATATTTATGCCGAAACCGCAAGACAAATGGGAGCAACACCCTCGGCGATCGAAAAAAATCTGCGCACCGTCGCAAGACGTGCATGGGACGTAAACCGTACAGACCTTGAACGTATGGCAGGTTATCGGCTTTGCGCTCCGCCGAGCGTGTCGGAATTTTTGGATATTCTTTTCAATTATATTCAGCGAAGCCGACTGCACCGCCGTCAAAAATAAAAGAGCCGTTGCATCTGCAACAGCCCTTGAAATAAATCAGAATTTTACAACAACGTTTTTCTCGGCAGACTCGAACATCGCCTCAACAACCTTGATAAGTCTCCTCTGCTGGTCGAGAGTGACGATAGGCTCAGCCTTGCCCTCGATAACATCGCAGATATTGTTGTAGAGTGTATGCTCTCCGCTGAAGCCCTTGTCTTCGACCTTCGGGAGCGGGAACGTGTCGATCGAATCGTCCGTTCTCGGTGCCATAGTCTTTGTAAGGCCTACGC